>DASQTN010000311.1:0-5367 GCA_035641895.1 Chryseolinea sp.
GACTTGAAAAACTTGGTGGCTGGTATTTGAATGTCGGAAACTGCCGGTGTCAGTCATTAATCCAGCGTAAAGACAGTTGGCAATGTCTGCGTCAATCAACTCCTTGTCCCCCAACTCCTCAATAAGTTTGTACACTAATTCGGCTGTAGATGCAGCAGTATCATCCCATTGTTCAAAATCAGCGAACTTTTCGGGTTCCAGATGGTGGTCGATCAACACCTTTTTTGCCGGCGACTTTCGAACCATCTCGCCTAAATCGTTGATTCGGTTCAAACATGAAAAATCAAGGCAAAACAATAAATCCGTCTCCTTGATGCGCTGCGCGAATTTTTCTGACTTCTCCTTCTGATAGATCATTACATCCTTGTTGCCTGGCATCCAGGAAATGAAATCCGGGTAATCGCTAGGGGTGATCACGGTAACACCATGACCCTTCTTTTTAAGGTAGTGAGCTAATCCCAAGGAAGACCCCAAAGCATCGGCATCGGGTTTAAAATGAGTCACAATGACCGTTTTTCGGGGATTTTTTAGATATTCTTTGAAGTCGCGAATCTTTTCCATGCCTTGATTAAAAGCAAGTGGCAAAAATGAGGAATTTTAATGGGTAGTCAATGCATAATGTACATTAGTTCAAGTCATTACGACGAACCCAGTCTAAAATCAAATGAACACTATAACACTATGGACTATTATGCTATTTTTGCGGCCATTCAAAGTTTCGCAAAAAACAAGTAAATATTTATATGGCCGGAAAAAGAACGTTTACCATGTTAAAACCGGATGCGGTTAGTGCATCCAATACTGGAGCAATCACTAAAATTATCGAAGAGGCAGGTTTTCGCATTATTGCCGTGAAGAAAACAATGTTGACGCCCGAAAGGGCTGGGGAATTTTATGCGGTGCACAAAGAGCGTCCTTTTTACAAGGATTTGTGCAAATACATGTCTTCTGGAGCAATTGTGCCAATGATCCTGGAGAAAGACAATGCGGTGGAAGATTTCAGGAAGCTCATCGGCACAACCGATCCTGCCAAGGCCGCTCCTGGCACCATTCGAAATTTATTTGCAAAATCTATCGAAGCAAATGCCATTCATGGATCAGATAGCGACGAAAATGCAGCCATCGAAGGGAACTTCTTTTTCTCAAACCTTGAAAGATTTTAGAAAAGAGCGCCTGCATTGCAGGAAGAAATTTTAAAAAAGTCAGGCAAGTCGCCTGACTTTTTTTATTTGATTTCTGGTAGATCGAAGTCATCCAAAGCGCTAGGCTGCTGCATCAGAGACTCTATTTCTTCCACAGTTCGCGGAGCGGACGAAGAAAGGATTTCATATCCATCCTTAGTTATTAAATAATCGTCCTCAATTCTTACAGCAATACCCCACCATCGCTTGTCGCAGTTGGCATTTTCAGGAATGTAAATTCCCGGTTCGATCGTAATTATCATGTTTTCAAGCAGTGGTCCCTTAGGAATCGGATCATGAACATCCAATCCAATATGATGACAGCAGCCGT
This sequence comes from Chryseolinea sp., assembly GCA_035641895.1. Classification (GTDB taxonomy): domain Bacteria; phylum Bacteroidota; class Bacteroidia; order Cytophagales; family Cyclobacteriaceae; genus Chryseolinea. The sequence continues at coordinate 1,513 of DASQTN010000311.1, forward strand.
GAGGATAATACAAATGCTTTTCAGTTTCACTTTTTAGTATTCCTAATTCAGTCAATCCACGGTTGATAACCTGTTGGGTTATTTTCGTGAGTTCTTGCGTTGTAACGCCAGGCTTACAGGCTTTCATCGCTTCTTCCTGGGCCTTCAAAACTAATTCATAGATCTGTTTTTGTTCTGGCGAGAATTTCCCTGAAATGGGGATCGTCCTGGTTACATCCGCGGTGTACCCGTGAAATTCAGCGCCGAGGTCCATTAATATTAACTCCTTATTCGAGATTTCTGGCTTATAGTTTTCAATGTAATGCAATATGCATCCGTTGTGGCCCGCCCCTACAATGGAAGGATAACCAATGTCCTCTGCTTGATATTTTTTGAATACAAATTCATGTATCCCTTGGATCTCGCGTTCTGACATTCCAGGTTTTATAGCTTTCATAACTTCACGTTGTGCCATACCTGAGATGCTGACCGCCTTGCGAACTAAAGCCAATTCATCTTTGGTTTTTACACCCCTCAGGTTGCCCATCAGGACTTCAAGTTCTTTTGTGTTGAGATTATTTTTTACGGATTCACGCGCAACATTGAGCTTGCCTTGCGAGGGATAATTAGCCTTTACTTTAAATTGTTGAATGATGTCATATAGGTCCGATGAATCATTCGGATCATTGCGAACGTCGTTTTGAAAATCGGTGAATAAAACAGCATTGAATTTCGTAAAATCAATATTGTACTTTTTAAACTCGGTGTTATTAAAAGCTTGATTGAGTCCGAGCTTTGACTTTACACCTTCGTCGCCAAGTCTCCTGCCATTCCACATTTCCGCATTGGCGTTTCTAGGTTGAACAAAAATTATTTCGTCGTATTGTGTGCCATTGTTAGCCGTTTGTTTGTCCTTAAAAATCAGCAACACTGCATCCGGCTCTTTATAGCCTGTGAGATAATAGAAGTTCGGATCCTGATGATACGCGTAATCAACGTCGTTGGCCCGGTTCCGTACAGGATTTGCGAAAAATACTGCTACCGAATTCGGCGGCAGCTTTTCACGCAACGCTTCCCTTCTTCCACGATGGAATTCCTGTGTTAAAAAATCCGCTGGCAGATCATCAGACGATTGTGCATAACCCTGGATAGCCGTCGCTAAACACAACAGCATAAAAATTACTTTTCTCATACTATTTCCTCCAATAAAAAATCTTTACCCTTGCCGTACTTAATCAAATCCTTCAAATGATAACGCTCCAGTGTCAGTAGATCTTTGACTTTGAAATCGCCATTAACCAAAATATTTTCGATGATAAACTCATGTTTTTCTCCGTGATTGACGAGGAAATATTTCTTACCCGTTCTCAACACATCAAATGAAAGCCCTGCCATGTTTCGATCTTCTTATGGTGTTACAATTCTTCTTCCCGTTCCAACATCAAAATGGACGCCTGAGGTACAATAAAATACTTCTCTTCCTCATAAATAACTTCAATTGCGCCTTTTTGTAAGAAAATCGCCAAATCCCCTTCCTGCGCCTGCAGCGGCAAGTATTTTACCTGGTCATCTTTTCCCTTCCAAACATCATCTTCGTCTACCGGTAAAGGTAGGGGATAACCCGGTCCAACTTTAATCACATAGCCACTCTGAATTTTCTCCTTTTCTTGAACCCCAGGAGGAAGGTATAATCCCGAAGAGGTCTTATCGGATTGTTTGGTAGGTTTGATCAAAACGCGATCGCCAACAACAATTAGTTTTTTTAATTTGTTCTCTGCCGTTATTTTCATGATTGTATTCTATTCAAACAGGTCTGTTTGCTCCCCAGCACGATCCAACAACCGCTGGTCCACACTTTTGGCTGGCTTTAGACCTAGTACCTTAAAACGCTCAACACTCTTCACGAGATTTCCATTCCCCGTTGCCAACTTACTCATCGCATTTTCATACGACGTTTGTGTTTTTCGAAGTTGGTTGCCAATATCAATAAGATCGTTCGTAAATCCTGCAAATTTCTCGTAAAGGGATGTTGCGTGCCTCGCGATCTCCTGCGAATTTCTGTTTTGGTACTCCTGCTTCCAGACATTCTTGATCAACTGAAGCGATGGAATAAGAAGAGTTGGGCTAACAAAAACAATTCTTTTTTCAAGAGCCTCTTCGTATAATTTCTTTTCGCTCTGAATCGCGAGGATATACGCGGGCTCAATGGGAATAAACATGATGATAAAGTCCAGGCTGCGCTCAGAGATCTTTTGGTAATTTTTTTCAGAAAGGCCTTTTATGTGTTGACGAATAGAAAGCAAATGCGCTTTCAGCGCAACTATTTTTTCTTCTTCGGATCCGGCATTTACAAAGTTATTATAAGCGGTTAAGCTGACCTTTGAATCAATTATCACCTGACGTTTTTCTGGAAGCCGAATAATGATATCGGGCCTGAAGCGTCCGTCTTCTGTGGTAAAGGATTCCTGGATGGTATATTCCCGGTCCCGTTCCAGTCCTGATTTCTCCAAAATACTTTCCAAAATGAATTCACCCCACGCGCCTTGCGTTTTCGAATCTCCTTTCAAGGCCTTCGTTAAATTCTCAGCCTCTTTGGTCATCTGAACATTAAGGCGTTGCAGGTTCTCTAGTTGTTCGCGAAGCGCTGAATTGCGTGTGATATTATCCTTATGCGTATCCTCTACCTTCCGCTCAAAATCAACAATTTTTTCTCCCAATGGCTTTAATAAATCGAGCATGTTAGATTTATTCTGATCGGTGAATTTTTTGCTTTTTTCTTCGAAGATGTCGTTTGCCAGATTTTTAAATTGAGCAGCGAATTTTTCGTTTAAATTTTCCAGTTCCTTTTTTTGATCAAGTAATTTTTCCTGAATGTTTCGATAATCGGCTTCAGTTGAAGCCAGGTTGTTATTAATCTCCAGCACTTTTAGTCTTTCACTTTCAAGGTCACGTTTCAATTCGCGAACCTGTTCATCGAGGTTTCTATTTTTTTCCTGCTCGATAAGAATTGACGATGTCAATTTTTGTGTATCCGCGACTAACCTGGATCGGGTCACGACAAACGCAATGCCCGCGCCAATCAGCATTCCAAATAGCACAAGTAGGATTTCCATGGGTGTAAAGTTATGGCATTTCTACGGCTACACAATTGACAACATGATAGAACACACTATTTCTAAAATCCTGATTAGATTTGTAATCCCTTTTGAAATCGAGTTATGTTAGGAACGATAACGTCAAGCCAGGAAGCGATCGCGCTGGAAGAAAAGTTTGGTGCTCATAATTATCACCCTTTACCCGTTGTTCTGGCAAAGGGCGAAGGAGTATTTCTTTGGGATGTGGAAGGGAAGCGCTATTACGACTTTTTATCAGCCTATAGTGCGGTTAACCAGGGGCATTGCCATCCGCGGATTGTGGCGGCACTGATTGAACAGGCGAAAGAACTTACACTTACATCCCGCGCCTTTTACAATGACAAACTTGGGATTGCGGAGAAATATGTATGCGAACTTTTTGGCTACGAGAAGGCGCTGTTTATGAACAGTGGCGCAGAGGCAAATGAGACGGCGATTAAGCTGGCCAGGAAATGGGGATACATTCACAAAAGAATTCCCGATGACCAAGCGATCATAGTAGCTATGCGACAGAATTTCCACGGTCGCACTACTGCTATAATCTCGGCTTCTTCTGAGGCTTCTTCCAGAAATGGTTTTGGACCCTTCATGCCAGGTTTTGAAATCATAGACTACGATAATATTGAAGCATTACAGAACGCACTCACTAATCCAAATGTATGTGCTTTATGGATGGAACCTATTCAGGGAGAAGCTGGTGTGTATGTTCCCAGTGAAGGCTATCTGAAAGCAGCGGCAGAAA
>DASQTN010000312.1:0-5613 GCA_035641895.1 Chryseolinea sp.
AACCACCGGCCTTAGCGAAAAGACTTCTTCAATGGTTTTGCCATGCTGAGTTCATAGAAGAAGTAGAAGGGGACTTGGATGAATTGTTTCAGGAAAGGGTAAAGAATCAAGGCTTGTTTAAAGCCAACCTTCTTTATCTAATAGATGTTCTCAACTCAACTAACTTATACCGCTCAAAACCCAGGGGAAAAACTCTTTCACACCCTTTATCCATGCGTGATCAGCTTAATCATTTTTTTAAGATTGCCTTACGAAATATGGTCCGAAGCAGGACTTCAACTTTAATTAACCTCTGCGGTTTGGCTATAAGCCTGGCAAGCTTTTTATTTATAGCGCTGTATATTATTGATGAAACAACCTACGATAGCTTTCATCCGGATGCCGATAACGTATACCGCATCAGTTATTCCTTCAAGAGCTTTGATGGAAATGAAGGGAAAGACGCCAGGGCCGCGGGTTTATGGAGTGTTAGACTAAATGAAATAATGCCGGAGGTCAAACAGATCACGCGGTTTTCGAGGTTCGGATATCCAGGAAATGTATGGTCCGGCAGTCCTGACAACGTATTCGTAGAAACACAATTCTTCTGGGTGGACTCAACCTTTTCCGACATCTTTTCTCTGCAGCTAGTGAACTCCGGCGATGTAAAAAAGATTTTAGCTGATCCGCATCACGTAATTATTAATGAAAGTACAGCTCGCAAATATTTTGGTGCTGAAGACCCCTTGGGAAAAATAATTACTTACGCTCGCGACGGCATGGACTTCCAATTTACGGTGAGTGCCATTATGAAGGATTTTCCATCCAACTCACATTTCAAACCTGATTTCATTGCTAACTGTACAGCGTTAAATCCCCTATGGATACAAAACAATGGAGATCGCATTAATTCATGGACGGATTCCTTTTCCTATTCTTTCATTAATGTTAAAGCGGACACCGATCTTTCGAAGGTTTCTGAAACGCTTAGGCAGATTTTCAAGGATAATATAACCTGGGATAATTTGCCAACACCCGTTCTCATTCCCCTCCGGGATATTCATTTTACAACGGGGTTGTTATTCGAACTTGAGGCGCCAGGGGATAAGACACACCTGTATATTTTTGGGTCCATTGGGCTACTGATTATTGGGATGGCGTGTATTAATTATATGAATCTTGCTACCGCTCGGTCGATTCGACGATCAAAAGAGGTCGGCCTTCGCAAAACACTCGGCGTAAGTAAAATAACCCTGATTATACAATTTATTGGCGAATCCCTTTTAATGACTGTTCTAGCGCTGCTGTTGGCTCTTGTTTTGGTAACGCTATTTCTGCCCTCCTTTAATGACCTGACCCTAAAGAACTTTAGCGTGCTGAGCATATTGCAAGGCAAATCGCTTTATCCGTTGATTGCCACGGTTTTTACTGTCGGTATTTTTGCAGGTAGTTATCCTGCATTTTACCTGTCCAGCTTTAGGCCTGTGGAAGTTCTCAAGGGCAAGCTGGTGGCTGACCGGGGGGCCGAAAATTTCCGGAAAATATTGGTTGTGTTTCAGATAACCATAACGTTGCTGCTGCTAACGGGAACATATGCCGTTCACGATCAACTGGTTTTTATTGATCGCATGAAGTTAAGTGAATTCAAAGATCAGATTATTACTGTCCGGTTAGGCAGCGTTGCGATAGACAAAGTCCCCTTGTACAAACGGCTTGCAAGGCAAGACCCACATATTCAAGAAATTTCTGTGGGACCGCATTTTCCACGGCGTGAGAATTTTGGCAATATGCAGCGCTCACTTAATTTTCAGCAGCTTGAAAAAGAAAATTTAAGCTGGGATCAAGCTGATGTCGACTTTGATTTCCCGTCAATGTTTCAACTTGAATTCCTTGCGGGAAGGAATTTTTCTTTTGGAAATCCAGCGGATACATCGTCTATCATTCTAAATGAAGCGGCGGTTAAAGAATTAGGTATTACACCGGAAAAAGCGCTCGGTCTTCAAGCAGAAGACATTGCCTATTATGAGAGGAATGGTGAAATGGTGCCTGTGAAGACAAAACATAATGTAATTGGAGTTGTTGCTGACTTCAGTTATGCTTCGGTTCGAAAAGCGATTGAACCCTTGGTGATTAGCGGACAGTCAAAGGGGGCAGAGATGATGTATATCAAGATGCAGGGCAATGAATTTCCGAAAATCATTGACGGTCTCATGAATTCGTGGAAGCAAATATACCCGGCAACGCCATTCCAGTTTTGGTTTATGGATGAGGAATTCGGAAGGCTGTATCAGATGGAACGCCAAATGGCAGAGGTGTTCATGTATCTAGCCTTTATCGCGATGCTGATTGCCTGTCTGGGACTCTTTGGACTCGCTTCCTTTACCGCTGAACAAAAAACAAAACAGATCGGTATACGCAAAGTATTGGGTGCGTCTAGCCTTCAGGTGCTGGTGATGCTTACCTCGCGTTATGTGAGATTGACCCTTATTTCGTTCGTGATTGGTATTCCAATATCATTTATAGCAATTCGCTCATGGATGGAGACTTTTGTCTACAAAGCTCAAATTGAAACCTGGATTTACTTTTGGACCTGTTTATTGATTATTTCGATCACAGTTATTACTGTGGGAGTAGAGTCCCTTCGGGCAGCCCGTGCGAATCCTGCCGACTCCATCCGCCATGAATAAAAATACCAGAAGGTTTCAGTTGATCATACGTGTTTGAAGTAAAACCGGGAGCAATACCTTTGGTACAGGTAAGAGATCGATCAAGGGTACAACAAGTATTTTTTTCGTAGGTTCTTATATTCGCTTAAACCCGGTTCCCAACTTGCACGAATTTCTTTCTCAGGGGTTCCATTGATGATCTGCTGCCGGAAGGACGCAACTCCAATGAGTCTTTCAATGGTTCCCATTTCTCTGCTAAGGCTGGAGTCAAAGAACTTTTCTTTGAAGGGATAAGCATTGTAAAGCTCAATCATCCATTGAATATTAATTTGCTTCTGCTTCCGAAGTAAACTAACGTCGTACTCGCGCAGGTCTAAACCATAACAAACCTGGTTCATATGCAACGGAGTCTCTGCCATTCCTTTAATGCTTACTGGCGTGTAGGAAAATTCATAAATACCTTTCAGCTCGGGGCTTCCAAGTACTGTAAAAGGAAAATAGGTTCCGCGGCCGTGGTTGAGGTAAGTTCCTTCAAAGAGGCAGGTTGACGGGTACAGTAGAACGGCCTGTTGCGTATTTAAATTAGGTGATGGACTAACGGGAAGGGTATAGGCCATATCATGGTCATAGTTAGCAACTTTAATGATCTTAAGTTTACACTTTACTTTATTGGTGAGCCATCCTTCTCCATTGGCCATCTGCGCGAATTCGCCCACGGTCAAGCCATGCGCAGCAGGAATCGGGAACATGCCAATGCCCGACTTGAATTGCATATCGAGAATAGGTCCGTCAATTAAATATCCATTAGGATTGGGCCGGTCCAGTATAATAAGCTCTTTGCCATTTTCCTGACACGCTTCCATCAGCCTTGATAATGCATTGATGTTCGTATAGAAACGGACACCAACGTCCTGCAGATCATAAACCATGATATCTACGTCGGCCAGGTCCTCCTTCGTTGGTTTATTTTTTTTTCCGTACAGTGAAATGATTGGGATGCCGGTAGCGCTATCCTTTTCGTCCCCAACGGACGTTCCGGCACTGGCGTTGCCACGAAAGCCATGTTCAGGACCAAAAACCTTCACGATATTGATGCCCAGACTTTTAAGACTGTCTACCAAATGTGTTTTACCGATAATTGATGTTTGATTAGCAAGGATGGCAACTCGTTTTCCCTTTAATAAGGGAATGTATTGATCCACTTGATCGGCACCAGTCAAAATATTTTTGTCGGGCGAAACATCCCTGGATACCGGCGCTACATTGGTGCAGTTCAAAAACAAGGCTGCGATAATTAACGCAACAATTCGAAATAGTTTATTCATGATCATAGATGCATAAAATTAACCCAGAATATGAATTTAAAAAACAATCGAACTTGGCTTGCGGGGGACGCGAACAATCTCGAATGAATTGGTCCGACCCGCCACTTAAATAACCAAATACATAAAGACTTACGCACTTTTTCTATTCTGCGCTTTCCTTTTTAGATTTTTTTTTTACATTTGTCTCATAATGAATACATCGTCAATATTCCATATCGCACCAATGATTCGTCTTCGCAAAGATGTGAAGTGGAATTTATGTGCCCGGGAATTCAAGATGTTGTGAGATCAAAAATTACTCACATACAGAAGCCCGGGCCAACACCCGGGCTTTTTTATTGACCTTTTATTTTAGAGAAAATGACATTCGAACATATACATATAAACCTGAAACGCGAACTCATCCGCACTTTTGCTGTGATGGATGAATGGTTCGACAAGGAACACCCGTTATGCTGCTACAAACCTTTATCAGGAGGTTGGTGTGTAAACGAGGTGCTCGAACATGTGATGCTTACCAGCCATTTCCTGCTTATCATTATCGAAAAGGGAACGATTAAGGCGTTGCAAAAATCACACAATCTAAAAATCGAGGAATTGGTGCCAGCAAACTATGAGCTCGGTAATCCAGCGTTACAGGAAATTGCAGATCCTAAGGCGTTTCCCTGGCAACGTCCGGAGCACCACCAACCGACAGGCCAACAATCTATGCACGACGTAAGGCGCGAAATCAGAAATCAGCTTGACCGGTGTTTGATTACCTTGGATTTGCTTCCAAACGGTGAAGGAATATTGCATCATACTACGATGTCTGTGAATGGATTGGGCAAGCTTGACGTGTATCAATATGTCTATTTTCTCGCGCTTCATGCACAACGGCATCTGCGGCAGCTTGAAAAGATAGAAGAAGAGTTTTTAAAGTGTTTAAGCGTTTGATGTGTTTATGTATTTACGTGTTTAAGTTCCCGGTAGCAAATTTATATAAGCTTTGCTATGCCCGACGTAAACACTAAAACACTTAAACACTTAAAAACTTTTTGTGGAATTGATTTTGGTACATCGAATTCAAGCGTCGCGATAGCTCGCGAGGGTGATATTACGCTGGTTCCAGTTGAAGATAACAGCGTTACCATACCCAGTGCAATTTTCTTTAATGATCACGGTTACAATCCGTCTTTTGGGCGGGCAGCTGTGCAGTTGTTCTTTGAGCGGCGCAACGGCAGATTTATGCGTAGCTTGAAACGGGTGCTTGGAACGCCTTTAATGAATCACGGTACGCTGATCAATGGCAAGTCCATAAAGTTTGAGCGCATTATAGCATCATTTTTGGAAAACCTGAAAGGCAGAACGAACGCATTCGCTGAAAGTGAAATTGAAAATGTAGTCCTGGGACGGCCGGTTCATTTTGTTGACAATGATACAGATGCTGATCGTAGAGCGGAGGATGAACTTCGAGCTATAGCTCAACGCGTTGGCTATAAGCATGTGGAGTTTCAGTTTGAGCCTATCGCGGCAGCATTTGCGCACGAGGTCAAAATCGAAGGCGAAAAATTGGCTATCGTAGCCGACTTGGGAGGAGGAACGTCCGACTTTACCGTAATCCGTTTGTCTGATAAGAATGTAAGAAAGCTGGATCGATCTTC
>DASQTN010000313.1:0-6007 GCA_035641895.1 Chryseolinea sp.
TTTTTGACAGCAGGTTAAGGTCATAGCTGATACCCGCTTTTGCCGCGAGGTCCATCATGTTGAGCGCTAAGATGGTCGGTAGTCCAATATCAATAATTTGACTGAGCAAAAGGAAACCCCGTTTTATATTAGTCGCATCCACGGTAACGACTACTTTATCGGGCGTCGTAACAGAATGATGGTCCAAAAGAACATCGGCCACAATTTGTTCATCGAGACTTCTGGGGTAAATGCTGTAGGTACCTGGCAGATCAATAATTTCTGCAAGGGTGTTTTCAGGCAATGGACAAAAACCTGATTTCTTTTCAACCGTCACACCCGGAAAATTTCCGATTTTTTGATTAAGGCCTGTCAGGTAGTTAAAAAGAGAGGATTTTCCTGAATTAGGATTTCCCACCAATGCAATTTTAAGCTTTCTGGAATGAACCATCTAGTTGACAATCGAAATGGTGGAGGCTTCCTCGCGGCGGAGCGAAAGCTCGTAACCCGAAACGCTTATACAAATAGGATCCCCGAAAGGAGCGGTAAAATTAAAACGTACTACTGTACCAGGCAGACATCCCATTTCCATGAGCTTAACAGATAACTGCTCATCGGTAAAACCCGAAACAATAGCTACCTCCCCGGGCCGCATTTCTGCGACATTCTTCATCCGCCCTGACATTTGTTATTTAGATTAATTTTAAACAAGGCAAATATAAAAGTGGTTCTTAAGCTATCCAATCAAATCACTAGTTTTGAATAAGAAAGTCATTTTTATAGGGGCGTTCCATGTCTAAGCGAAAAAAGATTCAGGAAACGAAGGAAAAGCACGACAAAAAAGTGCCGGTAAAAAAGGCTGAGAACCGTTCCGAAGACGAAAACCCCGGGAGTTTGGATTTCGGCGGCATACCGGACCGCAATTTGAAAAAGAACTTAGGTTGTGGTTAGCTTAAATACCGTCTGAAGCAAATACACGCTTTACCCGTTCGCTCACGTTCGTTAAAATTTCATAGGGTATCGTGTTGATTTTTTCAGCCATGGTTTGAATTGGTAACTCGCTTCCAAAAACAATCACCTCATCGCCTTCTTTTGCTTCGAGGTCCGTGACATCCACCATTGTCATGTCCATGCACACATTTCCAATAACGCTCGCGCGGTTGCCATTGATTAATACCTCGCCAACACCTTGACCAAGCCTTCGGCTAAAACCATCCGCATATCCTATTGCGATTGTAGCAAGCTTTAAATCCCTCTCAGCAACACCCTTTCTGCTGTACCCGATGGTTTCACCTTTTGGTATATTTTTTATCTGAGAGATGATGGTTTTCAACGTCGCGACCGGCTGCAGCTCTTTAAAATCGTCCCGTGTGGGATCGACACCGTAAAGGCCGATTCCCAATCGTACCATATCAAACTGCAGATGCGTCAATCGAAGTATTCCCGGTGAATTGAGAATATGATACAACGGTTTATAATTTATCATTTCCGAAATTAAATCCGCACATTGTTTGAATTGATCAGCTTGCTGAGTTGAAAATGAATCATGCGTTGCTTCATCTGCGCCTGCGAGATGACTGAAAATGGATGCAACATGGATATTTGGGTTTGCCTTGAGAAGTTTGATCACCTCTGGCAAATCATTTTTTTCAAATCCCAAACGATGCATTCCAGTATCCAGCTTCAAGTGTATTGCACAGGGACGATTCTCTAAATAATTCAAGAGGGCATGAAAGATTTTGAAGTTATATACCTCCGGTTCAAGATTATACCCCAACAGCGCTTCAAAACTGTCTTCTGAGGGATTCATCACCATTATAGGGATCGTGATGTTGTTCTTGCGCAAGTCTACACCTTCATCGACGTAGGCGACTCCCAGATAGTCCACCTTATGATATTGAAGGACATTTGCAACTTCCGGGCTACCGCTCCCATAGGCAAACGCTTTCACCATCACCATAATTTTAGTTTCTGGATTCAGTCGCGATTTAAAGAAATTCAAATTGTGGACCAGGGCACCGAGGTCAATTTCCATTACCGTGCTATGAACTTTTCGTTGTAGACGGTTTACTATTTTTTCAAACGCGAAGGCGCGTGCACCCTTTACAAGAACCACTTCATCGTGGATTGATCCAAAATCAAACTGATTCAGGAATGACTCTGTTGAAGCGAAGAACGAAGCCGACTTTGGAAATAGCGCCTGATATTTTGTCAAGACAGGGCCAATAGCAATGATACTGTGTAACGGATACTTTCCGATCAGAGCCAACATTTGCTTCACCAATGATTCGTCAGACAAACCGGATTCTAAAATTTCAGAAAAAATTAATCGCTTTTTCTTCTTTTGGTTCTGATGCGCAAGGAATTGGAGGCTTAGTTCCATTCCGCCAAGGTCGTTGTTGTAAGTGTCGTCGATTATGTATGATTGGTTGATGCCCTCTTTCATTTCCATTCGCATGGGCACAGCACGAAGGTTGGTAATTAGCTGTTGGATTTTTTTAAAACTGAGCCCGAGGTAGAGCATTAACGTGACGCAATGCAGGCAATTTTCAACGGACGCTTTATCCGAAAACGGTAGGTTAACAACCTGGCTGCGATCAGCCATGGTCACGTAACAGACATTTCCTTGAATAGAAATTTTGACATCGGCGGCTGGCCCGGATCCCCAGGAAAAAGTTTTGATGCTGCTTTTTTTAATAGCGGTATTGACTAATTGTTGATCTGCGCAATAAATCAAGACTTCGGAATTCTTGAAAAGTTTTAACTTTTCGTCGATCTTCTGCTCCAGGTTGAGAAATCCTTCATTGTGAGCAGATCCGATATTTGTGAAAATCCCGATAGTAGGCTGGATAACGATTGCAAGCTTGGCCATTTCGCCTGGCTTTGAGATCCCGGCTTCAAATATTCCCAACTGATGATGATCGCCCATTTGCCACACGGACAACGGTACGCCTACTTGGGAATTATAACTGCCCGGATTCTTAACAAGAACCTGGTCTTTTGAAAGCATTTGAAATAGCCACTCTTTGATAATGGTTTTTCCATTACTTCCCGTAATCCCAATGACAGGATAGGAAAACGAACTCCGTTGGAAAGCAACAATTTTCTGCAGAGCATCAACCGTCGATGTCACCAGCAAAATATTTGCGTCCGGAAAATCGATTAGTTTTGTTGGCGCCTGTTCAACAACGAATTGTCGTACACCGTTGCTATAGAGACTTTGAATGTATTGATGTCCGTCATGCCGCTCTCCCTTGATTGCAAAAAAGAGGGTAGAAGCATCCGCAGATGTTTTACGGCTGTCAATTGAAATTGATCTGATGACATGATCTTCGTGAAATTGCAGATTTTTTCCGTTGGCGATTTCGGCGAGTTGTGAGAAAAAAATCATACTTAGAAAAGGCGAGCTCCGTTAGGTACAGGTTTATCTACACTACACAGTACAACCAATCCCTTTTCATCAGGAAAACCCGTTACCAAAACTTCAGAGGTAAAATTGGCAATTTGACGTGATTCAAAATTAACAACACAAACCACTTGTTTGCCGATAAGATCGCCAAGTTGATAACGCCCGGTAATCTGCGCGCTGGACTTTTTCATTCCAAGGGCCCCGAGATCTATCCATAATTTAAAGGCTGGTTTTCTGGCTTCAGGAAATACTTCTGCTTTTATTATAGTGCCGATCCGTAAGTCAATTTTTTCAAAATCCTCAATCCGTATAGTGCCCGAAATCGTCTGTCTATCCATAGAAATCGTGTGAAATTCAAATAAATTGGCAGTTTCCTCCAAAAATCAACATGTTGGTGGGATAAAGAAAGTAGTAATACAAGTTTAATTTCGTAATTTTCTGGAGCGAAGAATAAAATTGGGTTAAATCCAATATAAAATGAGGATTAGATTTCAACACATCCTTTTTGCTTTCTTATTGAGTGTTATTACTCCTGCGGGTTTAATTTCGGTTCAGGCGCAAGACACAAGTTTCCCGGGTACAGAGGTTGATGCTTTGGGTGTTGATAAAGAGGCAGATAAAATGTACAGTCCTGGTGAATTGGATCCCGCTTTTAAAAAGGACCGGACGTCGTCCCTCAAAGATTCATTGGAGATTAAACCCGCTATACGTACTAAAGCTCCCGCTGATACTTCCAAAGCGCCAGTTAAGAAACCGTCTCAGGAAGACGATTCGATTTTATCTTTCAACTTCCTCTATTACATCTTTCAGAAGTATAAGCTACAGGACATTGTAGATTAATCGCGAATCAGACTTGCTTCTTTACTAGAAACTGTTCAACATCTTTCAGGTTTAAGATACCCTCGTAGTAGGCTTTGCCAAAAATAACAGCGAAGATTCCCATCTCGTCTAATTTCTTGATATCATCGATACCCCGCACGCCACCACTTGCCAGAACGCACATCTCTGGAAAGGCTTGAAGAATTTCCTGATAAAAGCTGAACGCAGGTCCTTCAAGAACTCCATCGCGCGATACATCCGTTGACTTCACATATTTGAGACCTCGGGAATAAAAGTATTCAAGATGGTCAAATAAGGTTAGTGTCGTCTTGTGACGCCAACCGCGATATAACAGTTCCTTTGTGTTCATGTCAACCACATCGGCACCCAGGGTCATTTTTTCCCTTCCGTAAGAAACGATCCAGGAGGCAAATAGCTCAGGATCCGTCACAGCAATACTGGCGGCAGTAATGTAAGCTGCACCAAATTCATATGCCTTACTTATATCGCCATCGGTCGAAATTCCACCAGTAAAGTCAATCTTGAGATCGGTATGCCCTGCGATGGCTTCCAGCACGTGCCAATTTACAGGACTGCCCTTTTCGGCTCCATCCAAATCAACCAGGTGAACCACGTCAATCCCATGATCCTCAAACCGCCGTGCAAGGTCGAGCGGATTTTCATCATATGCCTTTTCGCTTGAAGGATCACCCTTGCGCATTTTAATCACTTTGCCTTTTCGTATGGCGATTGAAGGAATTATCTGAATCATTTTTGCAAAATAAAATCCATTTTCAAGTTTAGCCAAGTTACAAGGAAATCCGAAATAAATCGTGCTGCAGAATTTGCCATCGCTGCGCTTATCGAAAGAATTAGATCTATTTTTGGCATAACACTTATCACCATGAGAACACTTGTTTGTCTCTTTATCTTCGTTCAAGTTGCCGTTGAATTACACGCGCAGGCCAAAATCAGAAGACTTCCTGGTATCATCAACCATCCGTCTTTTAACCTTTACGCCCCTTACATAAGTCACGATGGCAACGCGCTTTTATTTGTATCCGATAATGGTGAAGATGGTGCGCTTACCGTGTCGTATACGGCCCGTGAGAATGATTGGGTCGAGCCGGTTGAACTTTCGAAAAATGTGAATCACAGATTGGTTTATCTCAAAGGATTTTCCTTGAGTGCCGACGGAAAAAAAATGTACTTCACTTCCACAAAATCACCAGTTGTGGGTGGATACGACATTATGATGAGTGAACTGAAGGGTAAAACTTGGAGCGAGCCTCAAAATTTTATGCTTCCGATTAATTCTAAAACCAATGAGGGATGTCCGTCGATAACAGTCGACGGCAATACGCTGTACTTCATGCGTTGTGATAAAATGGATCAACGAACCGCGGGTATATGCAAACTTTTTCGCGCCGACAAAAAAGCGAATGGCCAATGGGATGAGCCAAAAGAGTTACCATCAAATATCAATACGGGGAATTCACAGACGCCACGAATTATGGCCGACAGTGAGACACTAATTTTTTCCAGCGATAAGATGAGCGGCACCAAAGGGGGAATGGATTTATATATCACGAGACTTAACAATGGAACGTGGAGTGATCCTGTTCCCCTGGATTTTGTAAATACTCCACAAGATGATCAGTTCGTTAGTGTTTCCGCACTTGGAAGGTACTTGTTGAAGGAGGCTCCAGGTTCACGGAAAAACAGCGAGCTTGTTGAATTCCTTTTTCCGAATGAGCTTCGACCAAAAGGGATGATGAAAGTGGAGGGTACAATCAGTGG
>DASQTN010000314.1:0-3027 GCA_035641895.1 Chryseolinea sp.
GCTAAGCAATAGCCCGATTCCACACAAACTTCAAATTGGTGCTAACCTTACGGAAGGATTAGGCTGCGGCGCAAATCCTGAAGTTGGAAAAAACGCTGCCTTGGAAAGCAAAGAGCAGATTAGGGAAATGCTAATCGGAACTAAAATGCTTTTTGTAACGGCCGGGATGGGCGGCGGAACAGGTACTGGTGCAGCACCTGTAATCGCAAAAATTGCTAAAGACATGGACATCCTTACGGTTGGAATCGTAACAGCACCGTTCTCATTCGAAGGGAAGAAAAAAATGGGTCAGGCAAGCCTGGGATTAGAATCGCTTCGTCAAAACTGTGACACAGTCATAGTGATTCTAAATGATAAACTCCGCGAGATTTTTGGTAATCTTTCCATCGGCCAGGCATTTGCACAAGCCGACAATATATTAACTACCGCGGCGAAAGGAATTGCAGAAATTATCACACTGGCGGGCTACGTTAACGTAGACTTCCAGGATGTTCGCACTGTTATGCACAACGCCGGTGCAGCTGTAATGGGGTCTACCGAGACACGCGGTGAAAATCGCGCGAGGAAGGCCGCCGAAGGAGCGCTCGCTTCTCCGCTTCTTGATAACCGCGACATTATGGGCGCAAAAAGAATTTTGTTATCTATTATATCGGGTGAAGAGGCAGAATTGCAGATGGATGAACTATCTGAAATCACCGAATATATTCAGGGAGAAGCCGGCGAGGATGCGGAGATGATCTTTGGCCATGGTGTAGATCCCAACCTTGGAGATCGTATCAGGGTTACCGTTATAGCTACCGGCTTTCAAAGTGAATCTCAAATGGTGCCTAGGCTGGCAGAGAAAAAGGTTCATGACCTCGACCGTTCGCAGGGATGGTTATTCGCAACGGATAATTCTGTCAATGAGAACAATGATTTGGAAGTAAGGCAGAAAATTGAAATCAAGCCCGAGATCACTCCTGAGATAAAGGAAGAAAAACCTCTGGAACGTGAATTGATCTTCACCGGTCCCTTCAACAAAGTTGAAGAACCTATAAATGAAGAAGAAGATGAGGGTGAGGATAGTTTGCTAAACGACGACGACTTTGATGATTCTGTAGAACGGTATGGCGATCAGGTGGTAAGTGAAGACGGTATGATGGAGCTGCGTTCAACAAAACAGCGGTTGCAACAACAAGCTGAACAGCGAAAAGAAACATTAAAGCAAGCGCGTAAGCATGAAATGACGAAAGAGGAGTTCAACGAGAAGTGGGCACTTCCTGCATACTTAAGAAGGGGCGTAACCATGCAGGATGTTCCTCATTCTTCTCAGTCCTTCATTTCCAAATACAACTTAAATGATGATAATAATATTATAGGAAATAATAAATTCTTGCATGACAATGTAGATTAAAAATATGGTCGTGAGTCTGATTCAGTTAGGACTTATGATTCAATGACATGGCATTATAGCGCGACTGGTGTTTACTCCATTCGTAGTGGTTGTTGGTGGTAAATATTTTTTTGCCGGCGCTGGAATGCCAATTTTTAAACTGATATGCGCCTACTTTTTATTTGTTAATTAAGCAAAGCAAATAGCGCAAGGAGTATGAATGCCGGACCTGTGTTCGGCATTTGCTTTTTATGCTAATATTCAAATCAAGTTTACGGTTCATTCTTTGAACTAACTTTTTCATTTTTAGGTTAAAAGTGTTCTTCGCAGCAATGGCTGAAGCTTAAAGAAATGCTTTGGATGACTCCGGCACTTTGCATTCCTTTGTGAAAACTTGATCGAGCCTTTTCAAAGCTTTTTCGGACAGATTAATATTTGGAAACTGGAAATAGAGTCGCCCACTAAACAAACCGGTTAATTCAATAAATGCAGCCTTTCCTCGCTGAACTTGCGAATAGTATTCAAACCAAATATCGAACGTTCGATAAACTTACGATTGTGTTTCCAAATCGGCGGGCTATCTTATATTTCCGAAAACATTTAAGCACTCTATTGAGCAAACCTGCCTTTGCTCCAAAGCTTCTCACGATCGAGGACTATTTTAATTCGCTGTCAAACCTAAAAACGCCTGATAAGCTTGAACTGATCCATCATTTATACGAGGTATATTACGACGTAGTGCTGGATCGCCGCGAAGGAAATAATGAGCCATTCCATCAATTCTACTTTTGGGGCGAAATGCTGTTACGGGATTTTGACGAAACGGACAAGTATCTCGTAGACGCGAGCCAACTCTTTAAAGATCTGCGAAATCAAAAAGAACTCGACACAAGTTTTGATTACCTCACAGAAGAGCAACTTACATTTCTTAAAACCTTCTGGGCAACGTTTGATCAGAACCTTACAGAGAATAAGAAGAAATTTATCGACGTGTGGAGCAAACTGCACTTACTCTATTTGACTTTCAAATCGAAATTACTGGAAAAGGGTATCGCTTATGAGGGGATGTTGCAACATAGCGTCGCTGAAAAAATAGAAGAACTATTAAATCGTAGCACCAATCAAATAGTTTTTGCCGGTTTCAACGCGCTTACTAAGGCTGAAGAAAAGATAATCGCTTATCATGTTCAACAGGGCATAGGAGAAGTTTATTGGGACATCGATGCGTATTACCTAAATAACACCACGCAAGAGGCAGGAAAATTTTTTCGCGAGTACCAAAACCATGCGATTCTGGGCAAAACTTTTCCAGAAGATGTCCCTTCTTATTTGTCCGATGGACTGAGTAACTTCAGTCACAAGAAAAACATAGAAGCAAAATCTATTCGTGTTTTTGGTGCAGCACACCCTGTGAGTCAAACTAAAGTGATGGCTCAGGTATTACAGGAGGAATTAGAAAAGGGAATCAATCCTGAAGAGACGCTGATTGTCCTGCCAGATGAAAATTTGCTGCTCCCGGTGCTTCATAGCGTCGCCGGCCATGTTGAAAAGCTGAATGTAACGATGGGTTTTCCAATTGGGGCAACACCGGTATTTAACTTAATAGAGATCCTCATTGAATTGCACATCAACCGAAAAGGGTTGGAGTTTAACCA
>DASQTN010000315.1:0-4097 GCA_035641895.1 Chryseolinea sp.
ACCCCGATCACCGTAAATGATTTAATTTTGTTGGGATCTGGCATGCCTTCGGCATTCGCGCCGTCAAAGGTAGTTATCGCTTTGCCAATAGGATCATCTCCCAAATTAAAACGCTGAACAGCCACCTCGTTCAAAATGACGGCGCTTGAATCGGACAAAAACTCCTGTGAAAAATCTCTACCTTTAATGATCTTCATTCCCAGCGTTTTTACATAATTATGGTCGACGCTCCATTTCTGAAGACCTACCATATTATCGTCCGTAGGTTGAGTTCCTTTCGGCCAAAAACTGTTGTCACTTCTCCAACCGCCATCAACAGGTATATATCCGGAAATCGTTGCACTTTGGATAAGGTTGCTTTTAAGGACTTCTTCCTTGAATGTTTCCATTTTATCCTGTAGCGCATAGGCATCGCTGATTAATAAGACTTGATCTTTGTTAAATCCAATTTTTTTATCTTGAATATACCCGAGTTGCCGATTTACTGTGATGGATGCGATTATGAGAAAAATTGAAATCATGAACTGAAATACTACCAGGACACTACGAATCAAACCGCTTTTCATACCCAGCGACAATTGGCCTTTCAACACGTTCACCGGCTTAAAGGCAGAAAGAAATAATGAAGGGTATAATCCGGCAAGTGCGCCAATACCTAAAGATGCTGTTAACAATATCAAATAGAAGGAAGGCAAATTTAACGGCAACGCTAGCTGCTTTGACGCCAGATCGTTGAATACAGGAATGAAGAGGTATGCTAGTCCAATCGCCAGCACGAAAGCAAAGAAACTTAACATAACCGATTCCAACAAAAACTGGCGGATAAGATGAAGTCGTAAGGAACCTAAAACTTTTCTTACACCCACTTCCTTCGCACGATTTGCCGAGCGGGCAGTAGACAAGTTCATAAAGTTAATACACGCAATACCTAGAATAAAAAAGGCGATAACACTGAATAAATACACGTAAGTGATGTCTCCATTTACGCCAAGTTCTGCTGATAATCCAGAATGCAGATGGATATCCAACAAAGGCATCAGCGTGTACTCAATTTTATTTCCGCTGGCGGCGAACTTCTCCATGGTGAAATCACCGCCCAAACTGGCAGCTGCCTGCGGTCCGATGTATTTCGCAACGAAAGCGGGAAATTTGGCTTCTAATTCGTTTGCGTCCGTCCCCTCCTTCAACAAGATGTAAGTGTTGAAATTATTGCTGAGGAAGGTCGGCGACTTTGCTTCTTCCAAACCACTGAGGGAAATAAGAATGTCAAACCGAAAATGTCCGGATTCTGGCATGTCCTGAAACACAGCCGTTACCTTGCACGTGAGTTCATTATCAAAAATTAGCGTTTGACCAAGCGCGTCACCCCCAGTAAAATATTTATCCGCAATTTTTTTGCTGATCGCGACGGTATTAGGTTCCGCTAATGCGCTGCTTTCATCACCTTCGAGAACAGGAGCACTAAAAACTTTAAAAAAACTGCTATCGGTGTAAATGACGTTGCTCTCTTTAAAATTATCACCTGACTCGCTTCGTTTTACCAGGAACGAGCCACGCTGCCGAAATCTAACAGCAGTTTCAATCTCTGGATATTCCTGAATTAATGCTTCAGCCATCGGTGCGGCGGTAACTGCCAGTAGCCAATGATTACTTCCATACTTTAATTCACTGTTGATTCTAAAAATGCGATCGGCTTTAGTATGATGTTTGTCGTATCCAAGCTCGTTCACCACAAACAATACGATTATGAGACACGAAGCAATCCCAATCGCCAGTCCGGCTATATTAATCAACGAATAAAAGCGATGCTTATTTAATGTGCGGAATGCAATGGTAATGTAGTTTCTAATCATAAGTCTCGGCGTTTGATTTCTTGATTGAAGAATATTTTTTTGTGTATTTCTAAGGCCCGTATTGTGTCCAAAGGAATGAAGAACCTTGTGATAGGCGTCAATGAACCGTGTGCCTTTCGCCAGCTCCAATTCAACTCCATCACAAATGTGGTCTATCAGTTCCTCCTGAATACCTTCCACCACTACACCACGGTACGTGATATCTTTCCTGATGTATTCAATATGGTCGTTGGACAGGTGAATCATGGTTTAACTCATTTGAACTTGCAGTACGCTCGACATGGTTTTAATAAAATCAACGAACTCGTTTACCCGTTCTCTGGCCAAGCTTCTTCCTTCTGGGGTTAGGGCGTAATATTTCCTGACCCGCTTGCCAAGCATTACGGTTTCAGTTTTTAGAATACCTTCAGCTTCAAGTCTATGAAGGGTTGGATAAAGTGCTCCCTCGGTAAGCAATATCCGGTCTAGAGATAATTCTTTTACACGCTGGGTTATCTCATAACCGTACATCTTTCCATGGTCTTTTAAAACTTTTAAAACGATGGTTTGAAGCGTGCCTTTCAGTAGTTCGGGCGAATGCATAAATGATTAATACATAAGACAATTATGTATTAGACGCGTATGGGTAACAACAGGTTGCATGGAACACTGATTTTTTTCTATAACGAGAAGCAGAAAGGTAGAATGATATAGACGACAATGTCATCAGACCTCGAATAACCACGCAGGTGTGATCCAATATCGAGCAGCGGAACTAGCGAATGATGCGCATCATGCCTCCGCCCTTGCGCATCCCTCCCATCGGATTTAGTTGTTTGTTAAGTGCGTAGATAAAGCTAACCATGAAATACCGTCCCATTGAATTCGTCACCGTACGCTCAATATAGTTGACACTGGAGGTCTGACTGATGCCCAGAGCCTCGTCGAGGAGGTTGTTCACTGAAAGTTTAATTTCACCACTCTGATTTCTTAGGACGTAACGCGAGAAGGAAAGGTTGAGCAACGCGATATCCTGTCGGAAATTTGCGCTTTTGCTTTTGTACACCAGATATTCAAAGCTTGCACTCAATAAATAGTTTTTTTTCAAGGTCAGATTTGACTCTGCAGTATAGGTCTGATTCAAAAACTTCTGGTCAGGTTGATTAAATTCATATGCTGCTTTTTGATGGCTAAGCTGAGCACTCAATGAGATATCAAAAACATCTTGGTAGCGGTAGCTGTATCGCAAATTACTTCCGATGGTGCGTTGATGAATGTAATAATCGAATCCATCGATGACATTAGTACCATACTCATCACGGACGTTCGCAGAAAGATTCACCCGGCTTTTAATTTTATTAACTGGAAAACTGAAGGTCGCGTCTCCATTCACGCGCATGTTATCCTGAACATTGACTGGCATAGTCGTCCTGACGAAATTGTCATTATTTACAGCGTCGGTAATGGCGTTGGTGGTGTAGTCGACATCCAGGAATGCGAAGAAACCAATAAACGTCCCTGGATCGAAAGATGTGAAGTTCACGCGCCAGCTCTGCTGGTATGATGGTCGTAGCGCTGGATTTCCCCGATATGGATTTAGCGGATCGCGATTGTCGACAACAGGTTGCAACTGTTGTATCGTTGGCTCCTGAACGGACGTTTCATAGTCAAATCGCAAATGACGGGAACTTGAAAAGTTATAATTAAAGCGGGCAACCGGAAGAAAATTTCGGAAAGACTGGCTAATCGCTACATCGTGAATTTGAAGATTACCTGTGAGATAAGTCTGCTGCAATGCTCCTCCGACAGTCATGGTGTATTTTTTTTTGTTTACTCTGAAGTTCATCCCGGCCAGGTGATAGCGATAATCACTATCGTACCAGTTGCTTAAACTATCATCCAAGATTTCTTGATCCTGATGGATATCATAAACTGGTCGCTTAACTTCGTTACTGTTTTGCCTGAAGCTGTAGGTGCCTTCAAGGTATTTTCTGTTTCCCAAGGGCTCTGTATAAGTTAGCGTTGCTCCGTATAGAAGATTATTATTTTTTTGCTCGTTACGTTGGTTGACAATTGTATTGGAGGTGTCGCCTTCGTATTTGTAAATGGCATCGAGATAGCCGCCGCGATCGCTTTCCGATAGTGAAAACTGAAGGTTTGCGGAAAAGTTTCTTCCCTTTTTTTCAAATTTATGTCTGAACAACAGGTTCGAGTTTAAATTTATAGTTGTTCCTTCAGAAATCGAGTGGCTAATGTTTTCATTTA
>DASQTN010000316.1:0-9296 GCA_035641895.1 Chryseolinea sp.
CATTGGAAGTTGTTCCAATGGTCGCCATACATACATCCAATACGTTACGCATTTCGCCAGACGGCATTTTCAAAGTTGCCATTCCGTTTTCGCGGGCCAACAGCTGAACAAATGTTCCAGCGCTTCTTGCGATGGCACCACCTTTTCCAGGTTTCATTTCAACATTGTGTACAATAGTACCCAACGGAATCTTAGCCAGCGGCAGCGCATTTCCAACCTCCGGTGCAATGTCAGCTCCGGATATTACTTGCTGCTCTACCTTCAGACCTTCCGGTGCGATAATATAAGTTTTAGCTCCGTCAGCGTAGTGTAACAACGCAACACGAGCTGATCTTGTGGGATCGTACTCGATGGATTTAACCGTAGCAGGAATTCCTGCTTTGTCACGTTTAAAATCTATTTCTCTTATTTTCTGTTTATGACCACCGCCGATATAGCGCATCGTCATACGTCCATTGCTATTTCTACCACCGGATTTTTTCCGTGTTGTCAACAAAGACTTTTCCGGCGTTGATGATGTGATATCATCAAACGAAGGTGCCAGTCTGTGTCGAGTACCAGGTGTAACTGGTTTTAATTTTTTCAACCCCATGGCTCAATATTATACGTTGCTATAAAAATCGATTACTTCACCAGATGCAAGCGTTACGATTGCCTTCTTGTAACTTGGCTTTCGTCCAGCCAGCACGCCTGCTTTTGTATAACGGGTCTTCTTTTTGCCCATCACAACCATGGTGTTTACTTGCTCAACATTGACACCATACTGCTTTTCAACGGCATTCTTGATCTCGACCTTGTTTGCATCGGTATCAACAATAAAACCGTACTTACCTTTTTCGTTTAAGGCAGAGACTTTCTCAGTTACCAAAGGTTTTTTCAAGACACTCATTACTCTTTATTTAATAAGTTTTCAACCTTGCTTATAGAGCTCTCCACAAAAATTAAATTGTCAGCATTCATCACATCAAAAGTATTGATCTGCTCTGCCGTTGTAATTTTTGAATTTTGAACATTCCTTCCGGCTAAAACGACATTCTTACTTCCCGCAGGAAGAATAAGGAGAGTTTTCTTGTCACCTAATGAAAGGGCCTTAAGGAGGGCTATATATTGCTTTGTTTTTGGAGAATCAAAATTGAAGTCTTCCAATACAGCAATTGAATTATCTTTTGCTTTATAAGTAAGCGCTG
The DNA here is from genome assembly GCA_035641895.1 of Chryseolinea sp. Taxonomy (GTDB): domain Bacteria; phylum Bacteroidota; class Bacteroidia; order Cytophagales; family Cyclobacteriaceae; genus Chryseolinea. The sequence continues at coordinate 1,188 of DASQTN010000316.1, forward strand.
ACTTTCTAGCCAAATCTTTTACTTTCTTATTCAGCTTAAACGAATAGTCACGAGGCACAGGACCAAAAACACGTCCACCACCTTTGAATTGGGGGTTCTTAATGTTACCTGCACGTGCTCCACCAGTCCCTTTCTGTTTCTTTAATTTCTTAGAAGAACCAGAAATTTCGTTACGCTGTTTTGATTTGTGTGTTCCCTGACGCTGATTAGCGAGGATACTTTTTACATCCAAGTATATAGCGTGATCGTTCGGTTCGATTGCAAATACGCTATCCGAAAGACTTACTTTCTTTGAAGTTTCTTCTCCACTTGATTTTAATACTGCTACTTCCATTATTTCTGAAGGATTACAGTTGAGTTTTTGGCACCTGGTACAGAGCCGCTAAAAATAATTAAATTTTGATCAGGCATAATCTTCACCACTTTCAGGTTGGCTAGCTTTACACGATCAGTACCCATGTGACCAGCAAGGCGTTTACCTTTTGGAACGCGGGATGCAAACGAGGCATTACCCATTGAACCGGGAGCCCGAAGCCTGTTATGCTGACCGTGCGTTTGACCGCCTACCCCGGCAAAGTTGTGACGCTTAACAACGCCCTGAAACCCTTTACCTTTTGAAGTTCCGATAGCATCAACAAAATCACCTTCTACAAAAACGTCCTGAACTTTGATCTCTTTCCCAAGCTCAACAAGTCCGTCAAATTCTTTGCGAAAATCGCGGAACTCAACAACATTTCTCTTTGGAGTAGTATTGGCTTTCTTGAAATGGCCAATTGCAGCTTTCGAAGTATTTTTTTCTTTCTTTTCGCCAAAAGCAAGCTGGACAGCGCGGTATCCGTCTGTCTCTTCATTTTTTACTTGCGTTACCACGCAAGGACCTGCTTCGATTACCGTGCACGCGATACTCTCGCCTTCTGGGCTGAATACGCTGGTCATTCCTATTTTCTTTCCTATAATTCCAGGCATGGCTGAACCTATTTATGCTGTTTTTCAGGACTTTTTACGTTCATTCCGCAAAAAGGACTGCAAAGATAGGAACTAAAGCATAGTTACCAAGAGGCGATTTCAAAATTTTTAGGAAAGGAGCTCATTTTCAGAAAGTCAATAGACACCAAAGCGCGCTATTCCTGGGTAAATCGAAGAATTTAAACTTCCAATGACACGGTATCGTACCCTAAAACTGCCAATGGAGCTTAAAAAAATCCTCTAACATAATGTCATTTCCCGCGACTAGCTGGTTCAGCTTTGAAACTTTTTAATTAGTCAGCGAATCCCTGGAATTACCAGGGAAGTTCCCCGAGATTTACCAGAGCGACTCTACCTTACACCAGGACCACTTAGATCATTAACGCTATGTTTAAATTTGGTGTTAAACGGACTAAACTACATAGTCTATAACTTAAACGAACGTCTCTATATGGAGTAGGCTGAGTAATGGATTCGTTTCAAAATCATGTATCATTGCCTTGAAGCAAAGTAAACATGCAGTTAAGTCGTTACAGGCGTTGGGGAATCCTTTTAGGTTTATTGCTTTTTCTCTTTGTCCTCAATCTTTCCCTTGGGAGTGTTAAAATTCCTTTTGGGGATATTGTGAGAATCTTGTTTGGCGAGGCTGGTTCAAACGCTATATACAACGATATCATCTGGGACTTTCGCGTCACAAAGGCGCTCACCTGTATTCTGGCCGGTAGCGCCCTTTCTATCGGTGGCTTGCAGATGCAAACGCTTTTTCGAAATGCATTGGCCGGACCCGATGTGCTGGGCTTAAGCTCAGGGGCAAGTTTGGTAGTTTCGTTATTAATAATGAGTCAGGCCGCGGGTTTTTCGCTTTTCTCGGATCCCAGTCCCTGGACCTTGGTCATCGCTGCGAGCTTGGGAGCTGGTGGCGTATTTTTAATGGTATTGCTTATTGCTAATCGGCTGCGCGACAACACGTCCTTATTGATTATAGGGCTAATGATTGGCGCTGCCACCGCTTCCATCGTAAGCGTACTTCAGTTTCTCAGCAAAGCGGAGGATCAGCAGGCTTATCTTTTATGGACGTTTGGAAGCTTAGGGAGTTTGAGTTGGATTGAGATCCGTATTCTTTTTTTGGTCCTGGTGGCCGGCTCGCTAATTGGTATTTTTTCTGTAAAATCCTTAAACGCATGGCTGTTGGGTGACAATTATGCCAGAAGTATTGGTATTGATATAAGCCGGTCGAGGTTGCTGATTATTTTGTCCACGGCAATTCTAACGGGAGGTGTAACAGCGTTTTGTGGCCCAATTGCCTTTGTGGGATTGGCGGTCCCGCATTTAACCAGGCTGATCATAAAAACCCATAATCACCGTATCCTCCTTCCAGGGGTGATGATAAGCGGAGCCATTTTAATGCTTTTTTGTGATATCGTTGCGCAGCTCCCGGGCAGCACATACGTACTTCCAATTAATGCGATTACCGCATTGATCGGAGCGCCGGTTGTTATTTGGATCATACTCAAAGCAAAGAGAGTATCTATATAATATGGAAAACATGGCCCGGAAGACATGTATTGAAACACTCGGCCTAACGGTGGGCTATACGAACAATTCATTGCTTGAGCATCTCAATTTAAAGCTACATGCCGGCGACCTTGTTTGCTTCATGGGCCAAAACGGAGTCGGGAAATCTACACTTATCAAAACGCTTGCAGGGTTGCAGCGACCCTTGTCAGGTAAGATTTCGTACAAATCATTGGAGTCTCAAAATCACAGTGACTTGCCGCGTAGTCTGGCTGTTGTTCTAACCGACCGTATTACTGCGGGCAACATGACCGTGTCGGACTTGATTTCGTTCGGACGATACCCGTATCTAAACTGGGCAGCGTCTCTTCGTAATGACGACAAAGAAATCATTGATCGTGCTTTAACGGCTATCAGAATTGAGCATTTAAAAGATAAAAATATAAATGAACTGAGCGATGGACAAGTGCAGATGGTTATGATCGCCAGGGCAGTTGTACAGGACACTCCAATTATTTTGCTGGATGAGCCAACAGCTCACCTGGATTTGAATAATCGCCTCGAGATTATGGGCTTGTTACGAAAACTTGCCCATCAATCCAATAAGGCAATTTTGGTCTCGACGCATGAATTAGACTTGGCTATCCAAACTGCTGATATAATCTGGCTGGCTGGACAAAATAAAAAAATTACCGTTGGAATTCCGGAGGACCTTATACTCAATGGGACTTTTGATTCCGTTTTTCAGTTTAAAGGATTCGACCTAAAAACCGGTAAAGTTTACCATGAAGCTCACCGGGGCCTGAGCATCAATATTACAGGAACCGGTCATGAACTTCTGTGGACAAAAAATGCGCTCGAACGAAATGGCTTTTCCATAAGGGAAGGTGAGTCAGCATACAAAATTAAGATTGAACACCATCACGGCACGTTGCAATGGATCGTAAACGATGAAAGCACATTCGTTTCGCTTCAGGAACTTTTACACTTTCTTGATTCGAAAGTACAATGAGGCAGGTTATGTCTTCATCAATCGTTTGCATCTGACGTTGTAAGTTTCATTCAGTATTTGATATGAATCAATTGATACTCTTTTACTACGTTTGGGGCTTTAGAATACAATATGATCAATCTTAACGACCTTTTTCCATACAAATTTGATAAGAAATATTCCAAACCCGCAGCTTACTTCTCCATGGAGTTCGCCGTTGACCAGCCACTAAAAATTTATAGTGGGGGATTGGGATTTCTTGCAGGCTCTCATTTACGTAGTGCTTTTGAACTGAAACAAAACCTGATCGGTATCGGTATCCTCTGGAAAAAAGGATATTACGATCAAGAGAGAAATCAGGATCAAACGCTTCGCGTAAGCTTTCGGGACAAAGACTATTCGTTTCTGACAGACACGCATATTGTTTTTCCTATAACCATTCACGGTTCGAAAGTTTTTGTCAAGGCGTATCTATTGAAGCCGGATGTATTCCAATCCGCGCCGTTATTTTTATTAAGCACAGACATTCCTGAAAATGATTACTTGGCCCAAACGATAAGCCATCGTTTATACGATCCTAACGAAACCACGAGAATCGCTCAGTCCATATTATTAGGAATTGGCGGCGCCAAGTTGCTGGATGTATTGAAACGGGAAACAGAGATTTATCACATGAACGAAGGTCACGCACTGCCTATGTGTTTTTACCTTCTTGACAAGTATAAAAATATTGATGAGGTAAAAAAGCGTGTAGTTTTCACAACTCATACGCCCGAGAAAGCCGGTAATGAAGAGCACAGTGTTCCTTTGCTTAACAGCATGAGCTTTTTCAATGGCGTCACGCTTCAGCAAGTCAATGAGTACGTTCAACCGGAAAACGGCGTGCTGAACTATACCCTTACCGCTCTGCGCCTGGCTAAAAAAGCGAACGGCGTTTCTCAACTCCATGGAGAAGTATCCAATAAAATGTGGGGTGGATATAAAAACATTTGCGAGATTATCGCGATCACAAACGCCCAGAACAAAACATACTGGCAGGATACCGCACTTGAAAAGGCGCTGAATGACGGAGACGCCGAGGGAATGATTAAGCGGAAGAAAGAAATGAAGCGCAAGTTATTTCGTGTGGTAGCAAACCAAACCGGCAAACTTTTTAATGAAGATGTGTTGACTATCGTCTGGGCAAGGCGGTTTGCATCTTACAAGCGCGCCAATCTTTTATTGCACAATTATGACCGTTTCTTAAAACTCGTTCAGAACAAAAATTATCCCCTTCAGATTATATGGGCAGGCAAGCCCTATCCAGAGGATTACGGTGCAATCAATATATTTAACGAGATCTATTGGAAAACAAAAGATTTACCCAGCTGCACCGTTGTTACAGGATATGAATTATGGCTATCCGATCATCTCAAGAAAGGATCAGACATATGGTTAAACAATCCACGCCTATATCATGAGGCCTCGGGAACATCTGGAATGACGGCTGCGATGAATGGATCAGTAAATCTTTCCATCCCCGACGGATGGGTGCCTGAATTCGCCAAGCATGGAAAAAATTCTTTTGTTATTGAGACAGCAAATGATGGCTTGACGCCGGAATCTAAAGACAAAATTGAGTCTCAAAAATTATTAGACATTCTGGAAAAGGAAATTATTCCATTGTACTACGACCACCCTGCCAAATGGCAAAAAGTGATCACTTCAAGTATGAAGGACGTGCTCCCATTTTTTGACTCAGGGAGAATGGCGGACGAGTACTATGAGAAATTGTATAATAGCTAAGCTGAAAGCTTAAGGTTGAAAGCTTAAAGTGTTCGCTTTTCCAGGATTTTTACGTTGAACTTCGACAGTATAGTGTAAGGTCTTTGCCTTTGGCGCGTCCTTCCTTTTATTAAATCGACTCAGGTATTTCCTGGCTCTAAAATACATATTCAATAATTTGTATCCGGTCGACTCCGATAGGTGGGTGCCGAACCGTGTCTAAAAATTGATTCCTTCTTTCCCGTCCTGGGAACATCGCCTGTTCGTTTTTGCTTTTTTAAACAGATTTCGGGTCGAAAAACGCCTGGCATGAAAATGCTTTATGAGTTGACATAATCAAACTTGTTAGATTATGAAGGCATTACAAATTGACATCATGAAAGCTTTGCTTTCACATTGCGTGGGGTCATCAGAACCTTTCTACATCAAAAAGAAAAATGATGAAGTTCTCGTGACATTCATCAGGGGTTTTGCTGATGCAGATCAAAACATCGTACTCATCTCTGAAAAATTAACCAGCATGGGGATGAATTTCATTGAAATAAAAAACATTCAAGAAATAAGTCCATGGATGCAATCGGTAGCTTAAGAAATGAATTATTTACTTCTTCTCATTTCTTCGCGGATGGAGGTTCACATTTAAAAAAATTTAACGCTAACGCAGGCTATCCAAATCTCTGATTAGAATTTGCTTACGATTGAAGTTTATCAAATTCTTGTCTTTGAGTTCATTCAAGATCGTCGTCACTGTCTGGCGCGAAGTTCCCGTGAGCGATGCAATATCCTTATGTGTCAGACTGGTTTGAATTTGTGTCTCCGAACCAACTTTCTTCCCCTTCCATTCTGCTGCGTCTTTCAAAAATTCAACAACCCTCGTACGTGCATCTTTAAAAACCAACAGTTCTAGTTTGCGTTCCAATTTCATAATGCGCAAGCCGATTAGTTTTAGGATTTTGAAGCTAAGCTCTTTATTCTCGTACATCAGCATCTTTAATTCTCCAATCGTCAACGGACAGATTACTGTCTCTTCCATAGCTTGTGCAAAATCAACTCGCTTATCTTCTCCAGCCATTGCCAGCTCGCCAAAAATTTCACCGGTGGTGAGTATGGCAGACAGAACCTCTTCACCACCTTCCAGGTAATGTCCTATTTTGACTTTACCTCCGACGATCATATAAATATGGGTAGCGGAATCGTCAGGCATATAGATAAATTGCTGACGCTTGTATTTAACATACTCGTGTTTCTCACCCATCTTCTTTACTTTATGAGGGCACAGTATGTTGTAGAGATTGACGCTTTCAAAATACCATAAGGCAGCAGTATTGGCCATTGTTTAAGATCGTGTTAGTCGGTTTTGTTACGATAAATTGTTGGCAGCCTATCCTTATAATTCGCTTAGATAACGATAACTTTTTAAGTTAGCATAAAATTAAAAACAAAAATCAATGGCTGAGTTAAAGCTGACGCAAATTTGGATCTATCCCATTAAATCGCTTGGCGGAATCAGTTTATCCACAGCTTCGGTAATGGAAAAGGGACTTCGCCATGATCGTCGTTTGATGCTGGTCGATGAGACTGAAACAGCCATGACGCAACGGGTGTTCCCAAAAATGGCTCTTTTCAAATCGTTTATCAATGAGGATCTGCTAACCATTACCCATTACGAGCATTCTTTAAAACTGGACCTTAAGCAGCTCCCGTTGGCAAATGCGGCCACAGTTAACATTTGGGATGATACAGTTTCCGCTTTTGAGGTCGATCATTCGCACAGTCAATGGTTTTCAAAACTGCTTGAAGTGCCTTGCAGGCTGGTTTACTTTCCGGAGGAAAATTCCAGGCCCGTTAATCCGCGCTATCACGTTAATGGAGAGCAGGTAAGTCTTGCGGACGCTTATCCGTTTTTGATTATTGGGCAAAGTTCTCTTGATGACGTCAATTCAAGGTTGAAAGAGGCGGTGCCTATGAATCGATTCAGGCCGAATTTTGTATTTACCGGCGGCGAGCCCTTCGAAGAAGATACCTGGCGGAATTTTTCGATCGGCACTAATAGGTTTGTCGGGGTCAAGTTGTGTGACCGGTGTGTACTCACCACTGTAAACCAAGACACCGCTGAAAGAGGGACCGAGCCCCTTAAGACACTGTCTTCGTACCGGAAACGCGATAACAAGGTGTATTTTGGTCAAAACCTTGTAGCACTGGATCACAAAACTGTAAGCGTCGGCGACACGATAACGGTCCAATAAAAAGCATAAAAATTTTTAGCCCCGCTCCTCTTCAGTAAAGACTTTTATAACATGAGCTTCCTTTACCTTAAAGCCATTCACATTATTTTCGTCGTAACATGGTTTGCAGGATTATTTTATATGCCTAGACTATTTGTTCACATGATCGAAGCGCATGAAAAACCGGAGCCTGAAAAATCAATACTTCTGAAGCAACTAATCAAAATGGCGTCCGGCCTATGGTATGGCATTACATGGCCGTCGGCAATCGTAACCTTGATAATGGGTGCTTCTATGCTGATAAACCAACCGGAGTGGCTAACATATAGCTTCATGCATATTAAGTTGACCCTCGTGTTTTTTCTGTACTTATTTCACCTTTCTCTTCAATATTTATTCGGCCAGTTAAAACAGGGTGTACTGAAATTTTCTTCGACACAAATGCGTTTATGGAACGAGGTTGCAACGCTCTTTTTGATCAGCATTGTTTTCCTTATTGTGTTGAAAAATGCATTGAGTATCGTATGGGGTGTAGCAGGATTACTTGTAGTAACTTTCTTAATTATGGCAGGCATTCGGATATATAAAAAATATAGAAATGAGAAATAGAAGCTTACAGCATACACTAAACAGCAAACAGCTTTTGCA
>DASQTN010000317.1:0-2251 GCA_035641895.1 Chryseolinea sp.
CTATTGTGCAACTCAAGATACAAGGCTCGAAATTGGCGATACTGCTAACCTAAACACTTAGACACCCAAACACCTAAACACATTTCTATTATCTTCAAGCTGGTAAATCTGTCAGGCTAAGTATGGACTTCAATCTCGTACTGCAAAACATTGCAAAACATATTGTACTTAACAATGACGAAGCTTCTTATTTCACCGGCTTGATTAAGCATAGGGAAATTGCACGAAAAGAATTGCTGTTAAAACAAGGAGAGATCGCGAAGTATATAAATTATATACATTCGGGCGCTCTCAAGGCTTATTACGTTAATTCCGAAAGTGACGAAAATATAATAATGCTGGCAGTGGACGATTGGTGGATAACGGACATGTACAGCTTTGCTTCAGGTAACCCGGCTATGCAATCCATCAGCGCGATTGAAGACACTGTCGTATTCCAGTTACAGAGAAATGATTTTGATGAACTTCTTAAAAGGATTCCAGCCTTCGAACGTTTTTTTAGGATCCTGATGCAAAATGCATATATCAGGGAGCAAGTACGTGTGATACAAAATTTATCGATGCCTGCCGAAGAGCGCTACCTGAATTTTTTAAAAAAATATCCACAATTAGTTCAGCGTGTTACGCAGAAACAAATTGCATCTTACATTGGTGTGAGTCCGGAATTCTTAAGTACAATGCGGAAACGAATTCAAAAAAAGTGATTTTCTTAATGTACATTAAGTTTTTTTACTTTGGAGATTCGTTGATTTGCTTTTGATTGCAACTATGGAAAACGAAAATGTAATAATCCTGAAGGATGAAGTGCTCTCAAATAATTGGTATACACTTCGGAAGCTCACATTTCGACATCGGCTGCGGGATGGCTCCTGGATCGAACAAGCTCGTGAAGCATATGATAGAGGGAACGGAGCGACAATCCTATTATACAACAAAGTCCGGAAAACTGTCATTCTAACCCGTCAATTCAGGTTGCCCACGTTTATTAACGGTAACCCCGATGGAATGCTAATTGAAACGTGCGCTGGACTACTCGACAAAGAGAATGCCGAGGAATGCATTCGGCGGGAGACGGAAGAGGAAACCGGTTACAAGATTACCGATGTCAGAAAAATTTTTGAGCTTTACATGTCACCGGGATCTGTTACCGAACTTTTATATTTTTTCATAGCTGAATATTCAAAAGATATGAAAGTAAATGAAGGCGGGGGCGCCGAACATGAACAGGAGAACATTGAAGTACTTGAATTGCCATTCGAAAAAGCGCTGCGCATGGTCGAGACTGGAGAAATAAAAGATGGCAAGACTGTAATTTTACTTCAGTATTGCAAGCTGCATCTTGAGTGGTGATCACTTATTGCTTCCATTGTAATGCCGATGCTTTTTGAAAGCAACTGGTAAGACGCATCACTCAGTGCGGTCACAGCACGCTTACCTTTTACTAATTTAAAACATGCAACACCTCCCACACCGATTACCTGATTACCGATAACCGATTACTATTAAAAACAGCCCATGACAATTCTAGTAGCAGGCCCTTATCGTTCAGGAACGAACGATGATCCTCAGAAAATCGCTGCTAATGTAAAGCACATGACAACGGTATCCCTGGAGCTGTTTCGTAAAGGACATTTGCCCGTGATGGGCGAATGGTTTGCTTTACCTTTGATTGAAGAAGCCGGATCGACTCAGATCGGCGATGCAATTTTTAATGAAATATTCCACCCTATAGCGGTCCGACTTATCGATCAATGTGATGCTGTTTTAAGAATCGGCGGCCCGTCGTCCGGAGCAGATGAAATGATTCAAAGGGGAAAGCAAAAAGGCAAAATTATTTTTTTGAACAAAGATGATATTCCAACTGTTATTGCCTTATAAGATACTAGACGTAGTCACCAATGCACGACCGCAAGCGGCCGATTAAAAAGGCTCCATTATTTATTTATCTTTCTCTGGCCGTCCTATTTGCAGCTTGCTATTTCATTTTCCCACAGTTTAAACAGGAAGTTGATACAGCCGTCAATGTCCTTACCGGCGAAGACGAAGAACGCATTCAGCGGTGGGTGTCCACGTTCGGAATTTTCGGTCCCGTCGTTCTTGTTTTAGGCATGATGCTGCAAATGTTTTTATTTGTGGTTCCGAACGTTTTATTGATGATGATTGCCATCGTAAGTTACGGCCCAGTATGGGGTTCGGTCATCTCTTTTGTTGGAGTTTTCGCAGCTTCCTCCTTCGGCTATTATATCGGGGG
>DASQTN010000318.1:0-8071 GCA_035641895.1 Chryseolinea sp.
TTCTTGAGCTGTCGGATCTGACGTTCTAGTTCTTTAATCCTGGATTTTTCATCTGGCTTTTCCACGCGAATGACTTTTGGTAAGGCCTCTAATTTACCCATTCTTTTCATCCAATACTGAATGGTGTTGATACCCTTTATCCCATACTTCTTTCGGGCTTGGTCACAATTACAATGACCTTCTTCTACTTCTTTGATGACTTGATGTTTGAAGGCCTCGCTGTAACGAATTACTACACTTCTTTTAACTTTCATTGTTGACTTGTTTGTGTCAACTTTTTTCAGGACGGTTCACGGTTCATGAACACCGAATATCGAACACCGAGTAACCCTGCCTGCCGGCGAGGCAGGGAATGATGAACTGCCTGTCTTAACGATTTGCGTGCTTATTCTCATTGTCGCTCTTGGATTTACAGTTCATCACGAGTTAGAGTGATATCGGCATTCGAAATTCAGTGTTCAGTGTTCCTTGTTCGATATTCAAGACATGAACATCGAACACCGAGCAGACCACCGGCTGGCAGGCATTAATCAACAGCCCAACAAAACAATGGTCAATGGGCTACACGCAAATTTGTTCTCCATTTTATCGATTCGTGATTTCCCTATCCAATTGTTGCATTCCATTGGGAGGGGATTCTTCGCACCTCGCGCATTCAACCCTTCGCTCTGAATGACGGGTTTACCGGGGGGTAAGGCCCGGTTCACTAGACCTCCGAGACTTCGCCACTAACAGCCTTTTGCCCACATCAAATTTTTTAAACTCCCCTGTTCCTTAATCGCTTTCATCATGGACGCATCTAACATTTTATCTTTGATGCTTTGCGGCGTATTTTTAGAGATATATTCCAGTCTTTGGCTGTTGAGGGATTGTATCTCGGCCTGAATTTTTGTACGCTCTTCCGATTTCTGCCTGATGTATACCTTGCGCTGTTCCATGCTCATGGTGCGCATTTCTGTTGGCAGGTCGTCTGACTTAATTTCCGTAATTACTTTCTCATTCTCTTTTGCAGCATCTACCAGATCCCAACTGGAGTTCTTATAGGCATGTGAACTCTTGCAAAAACTACGCTCCGCCATATTGGACACTCCATAACTCGCTGCATTCTTATCCTGAACAATTTGTTGTTCCTTCTTATGCTCACCTGACGCCCCATAGTAAACATAGGTCGCGTTAAGTTTATGGTTCAACTCACCAATCTGATCATCGTATGGGGTTGACACATAGACAGTCTTTGTGTTTTGTTCGATGCTCATAAATGCTCCGCCTGTTAATTCAGCACCACGCTTCCAACTCAAAGTGATGCCGTCATTAAAATCACCGCAATAAATGGTGTTCACCACAACTCCCTTTTTCTTTGCCGCATCACTTGCTAGCTCGTACGATACGCTTCCCATTGTAAAGGGTTCGTTGCCCGCAATGAAAATCATTTTCAAATCAGCGTCGGAGGTAGACCACGCCAATTGATTCAAGGCAGTTTTGATTACTTGTCCGCAAAATTCATTTCCGCCATTGGTGCTTAAGGAAAACAACTTCTCCGAAATAACATCAAGGTCATCGGTTAATGCACTCACCTGGCGGATAAAGCCTTCATCAGATGGAAGACCATCATTGCCATATTCATACAGCGCAATCTTAATATTGGGCTGCTTGCCGTCTCCGGTTTTGGCGGCGGCCACTTCATTTACAATTTTCCACAATTGCGATTTTGCCTGATCGATTAAACCATCCATGCTATTGCTCGTATCAAGCAATAGCGCCAGCATGATTGTTTGACCGTTTGCAGGTGCAACACCATTGACTTTGCCGGTTGTGAAGCTCATGAATAGGAATGCTACCAAGAATACACTCGGTCTTAAAAGGATGCGGTAATGTTTCATAATCGTATGTGTTTGTTTTGGTAAAGCAAAATTGTTTTAACTTCACATATCCCCGCCCGAACGTACTGCATGTTGCCGTAATAAAACTGCCAGCATTTGTTCGGTACGGGTGGGCAAACGTAGGCAACCGCTTAGCCACTCATTGTAAATGAATTGTAAAAAGAAATGTAAATGGTTGTAAATTTTGTTTTTAAGGGCTTGACTAACCGGCCGGTCTGTTCTGGCATGGCCATAGTGATGATTGCTGTTTTTTTGACCGCATCGTCGTTCACAAAACATTCCAACCCCGACTTACGGGTGAAGCAAGTGAACCTCATCATCCGTCAGATCGGTCATCGGTTATTGCTGGACGCTGGCGACTCAACCTCTCGGGTATTGCCCGTTACGGAGATTAGAGAAGGCACGTTTCTGCTCAAGTTTGAAAACGAATTCGCTTTTAAGCACGACTCGCTCATGATGCTGTCACGGGTCTTGCTTCCCAAAACACAGTTCCCTTCCGGATACACCGTTACAGTACATGATTGCTCAAAAACCGATATCGTTTACGGTTTCCAGCTAAATAATACCTCACCAGACATCCTGGCTTGCAGGGGCAGAAGTGAGCCCCAAGGTTGTTATACCATTGAATTTACCTTCCCCGACTTTTATCCGAAGGTAGAACAGAAAAAAACTGATATCGACCAGCCGACTGCAGAACCCAAATCATCTAAATTTGGTCCTAACGAAACCAATCCAATCCCAACAGCGATCGCGACTGAAGAATTCAAAACAATAACCTCCGACCGTGACATCGCCAAGCTAACTGAAGAACTCAAATCATTTAAAGTCGGTCCTCAGGATACCAATCCAATCCCGACAGCTATCGGGATTGAAGAATCCAAAACGACAAACTCAGACTTCCCATTAGTCAACCTCGTTTATACCGGCATGCTGGTCTTATTGGGTGTTACCTTCTTGATTGGGCGTTTTGGTAAAATTTTAAGAAGGCAAAATCAAGACAACGCTGCAATGCAAGAGTCCGCTCAGGAATCGGCTGCGCTGGGAAAGTTGTTATTTAATGTGAAGGATCAGCGTTTAACATTGGGTAGCGAGGTGATTAGTCTCACAGACAAAGAGTGCAAGATCCTCGAATTACTCAACAAAAGTTTCGGTGAACTGATTCCACGCGAAACCCTGATGCAGGAAATCTGGATCAACGAAGGGGTCATTACGGGTCGCAGTCTCGACATGTTTGTCTCGAAACTTCGAAAGAAATTAAGCAGCGATCCTGAGCTGAGAATAACAAATGTTCATGGGAAAGGATATAAGCTGGAAATACCTGGCCTATAAATTTTATAAACCCTCATTCCCTTTTTGCCTAGCCAGGCAGTTGACGTTGGGCATAATTGGCTGACTTGCACATCAATAAGCTTTTGAAAAGAGCTTGGCGCATTGTCCAATTATTCCGACCGCAAACTATTCACCGGATTCTGCACAGCGGCCTTGACCGCCTGAACACTTACCGTCATCAACGCAATGATTAACGCCAACACGCTCGCTATCACAAAGATCCACCATTCCACATCGATGTGGTAGGCGAACGCTTGTAACCATTTATCTGTGAAATACCAGGCAACCGGAATAGCAATTGCCACAGCAATCAGCACCAGCTTTAAAAAATCTTTTGACAATAACGCGGTGATTCCGGTCACAGACGCTCCCATCACTTTGCGAATGCCAATCTCCTTAGTGCGCTGTTCGGCCATAAAGGTAGCAAGCCCGAATAAACCAAGGCAAGAGATGAGAATTGACAGCGAGGCAAAATAGGTTATCAATTTTCCTGACTGCCGCTCCCCTTTGTATAACTGGTCAAAGTCTACATCCATGAAACTATATTCAAATGGCAGATCAGAAGCCACCGACTTCCATTTGTCTTCGATCGCTGACAGCGTCTCCGTAAGATCTGATCCTTGAAGTCTCAGTGTCATTGCACCTTCGTCTGACCCGAATATGAAAGCCAACGGTTTAACAGCCTCGCGCAAGGAACTGAAATTGAAATCCTTCACAATTCCAATCACACGAAACTCTTTCAGTGTTTTTGTATTCTCATCCACGATGCGATAAAGTTTTTTCTCAAGGATGTCGTGACTACCCAGGAATTTTGCCGCCGACTCATTCAGGATCAACGATGCGGTGTCGGCAGCGATTTCTTTTGAGAAATTACGACCTTCGAGCAACTGCATGCCCATGGTTTCCAGATAATCTTCATCGATCATCCACTTTTGCATGCTGATCATGTCTTTCGTGTCCAGCGACCGAGAAGTGAAAAACGAGTCGTTGTTGCGATAATAGTTCACTGGCAGAAAGCCGGTCACGGTCGTCTTCTCTACTCCGCGAACCTGTAGCAAACTCGTTTTGAGTGCGTCAGTGCGATTTTCAAGTTTATCGATGTTGTTTATGATCAACAGTTGCTCACGGTTGTAGCCTACGTCTTTCTGTTGAATGTATTGCAACTGCCTGAACACGATCAGCGTTCCTGCGATCAGAAATACGGATGCGGAGAATTGAAATACAACAAGCACATTTCTGAACACAGACCGCTTGCCACTAGCATTGTTTTTTCCCTTCAGCACAGATACAGGTTGAAAAGCCGACAGATAAAATGCGGGATAACTGCCGGATACAATTCCTACAACAAGGGTGAACATGAGCAACACTACAATTACCTGAGGCGCCAATAGTATTGAAGAATTGAGAGGCTTTCCCGTGAGTTCATTGAAAAATGGAAAAACAAGTACGGTGATAGCAACAGCCGACACCATGGCGGCAGCGCAGGTAAGCACTGATTCTGTAATGAACTGCCCTACCAATGCACTCTTCACTGAGCCCATTACCTTGCGCATGCCGACCTCGCGGGCGCGGTTAGCGGAACGCGCGGTAGCAAGATTCATAAAATTGATGATCGCAATGAATAGAATACAAGCCGCAATGGCTGAAAATATGTAGACGTATTGAATGTTTCCGGAGCCGTAAAGCTCACCGATCCGATCCGATTGAAGGTGTATGTCGGGAAGGGCAATCAACGAAGCTTTGAAAAAATTTCCCTCACTTTTGAATTCGCCGAGCGTCTTTCCGATCACAGCTTTAAGTTGTGGCCCGAGGTGACGATCGAGCATTTTATTTACCAATGCGTCAACTTCGTCAACGTCCGCACCTTCTTTCAAAAGCAGGTAGGTATTCCAGTTTTGACTGCCGGCCCAAGTGCCCTCGAGTGCGTATTCATCTTCAATAATTGGCACAAAGCTGGTGAACTGAAAATGCATATTCGAGGGGAGGTCTTTTATAACGCCTGTTATTTTCCTTGATTCCGTGTTATCGATAGTAAGGGTTTCACCAAGGACATCAGTTCTGTCGAAGTACTTGCGCGCAACAGACTCTGTAATTACAATTGAATTCGGCTCTGTCAACGCGGTTTTAGGATCGCCGGAAATCATTGGCAATGTGAATACATCGAACAATGTTGAATCCGCCCACGCTATATTTCCCTCTCGGATGTTTTCGTTTCCTTTTTTAACAAGGAAGCTCCCATACCAACGCAGGCGTGTTGTCTGCTCGACTTGCTGAATCTCGATCTTTGCTGTCTCACCAAATAACGGATTGGCTACTGCAAGGTGCATGTGGTTGTCACCAAACTTAAGCTCCATGTTAACCCGATACACTCTTGATGCCTTTTCATGGAAGCGATCATAGCTCAGCTCATGTTTTACATACAAGCCGATTAGCAGACACGCAGATAAACCTACTGCCAGTCCGGCTATATTGATGAACGAATACCCTTTGCTCTTGACAAAGGTTCTCCAGGCGATGGTGAAGTAATTTTTATACATGCCGAAAGTATTTAATGACGGTGATGATTTACTACGAATAGCAAAAGGCTGAATAAACTGAATGACATTAGACACGAAAAGGGCGTCAGCCTGCCACCACGACATAAACTTTCGCCGGCGCTCGTACAGCTCAATCATGTCACCGAGCACCGCCTCAGACAAATGGTCATTGCAAAGCCATTTGAAAAACCGAAGTGCCCAGCCCGGTGGCGTTGATATACGTTTCATGCCTTTCCTCCCTCCCACACAATTTTTGGAACCTGCTTCCACATGTCATTGCGAAGCTCACGGGATTCCGCCAGCACTTTCTTACCTGCTTGCGTCAGTTGATATAATCTTTTATCCCGGCCTCCGCGCGTTTCAGTTGAGCCTCCCATCCTCGATTTCAGATAGCCCTTCTCTTCGAGGCGCACCAGTGTCTTGTGCACGGAACTGATCAAAACATTCCGCTGGGTTCGTTTTTCCAGTTCGTCTACAATCGCGAGGCCATAGGCATCGTCAAACAAAATCCCCACAGATAAAAGCACTAATTCTTCAAATTCTCCCAGAGAGGTACCTTTCATTTGTTTCACCTTTGCCTACTGAGGTAGACGCTTGAATTAAAGAATTGGTTACCAGTATGCGGTTATTTTTTTTTCGATAGCCCGATTCTCAGTTTCCAGTTTTTAGTTTCGAATTCCCGAAAACAAAGCGGCAAGACTGTCATTACGGGGAGCTTCAAACCTGAAACTTGGAACTTTAAACTGTCATGACGTTTACTGGGTGATTTCGTCTTAGAATTTCGGGAAGTATATTCAAACGCCGATTTGCTTAAAAACATTAAAAAATTGTCATGCGCAACAGCTTACTCCTATCCCTATGGCTTTTCACGACGTACGTTGCCTTCGCCCAGGGAATCGCGTTCACTATCCCAGAAAAAGATCTTATTCCCGAGGGAATTGCTCACGATCCGGTGACAAACAAATTGTATGTCAGCAGCACCTTCAAACGAAAGATTATCGAAATTGACATGGTCACGGGGCAGTCAGAAGAATTTATACGCGAAGGTCAGGATGAAATCCCTGGTGTACTAGGAATGCGGATCGATCCCAAACGGCGTCACCTTTGGGCGTGTGCAGCCACCGCCGGTGAGGCAATGCCAGTTCGAGGTTTGGAAGAAACCACCGATCAGACGGGTCTCTATCAGTACGACCTTTCCACTGGAAAGCTACTCATGCGGTACACGCTTGATCGTGACACTATTTTTCATTTTATAAACGATGTGGTCGTCTCACCGGAGGGAACTGTATACGTCACGGATACGGGCGCTGGGAAAATCTACAGAGCAAGCAGCAATGGAAAGCTCGACGTTGTCTTTTCATTTGACGGCTATTACCCTAACGGTATTGACATCACGGACGACGGTGACTTGGTGATTGCAGTCTATGGAAACCCGAATGGGTTGGTGCGGTTGAATCCCAACACCAAGGCGTGGTCGTTAATTGAACTGCCTTCAGGTGAGCAAGTGGGAGCCGATGGATTGTACTTTCACAAAAATTCTCTGATAGCCATTCAACCATCCAGCCGTGATCGGATGGTCGCCGTTTACAATTTGCGCGACAAGCACTTCGTGGATAAAATTCAAACCATAGTGGATTCCAATCATACCGCATTATCTCAGCCCACCACCGGTGTTATTGTCGCCGGTGAGTTTTATTTTATTGCGAATAGCCAGCTTCAACACTTTCGAAAATTATTTAAGACAGGGACGTATCCTATGGACGCGCTCAACGAGGTAGTGATCCTGAAAGTTAAACTGCCTTGACGGGGATTTAAATGTAGGCCACTTAAACCCACGAACCATGAATAATCGACATTCATGAATGAAGAAGTTTCTTAACTTTCGAAAACGTAGAAGCCTCTTATGATATGAATGCCAAAACCAGATCAATCCTTGTCTTTTGTGTTTTCGTATTAACAGCCGTCATCGTAATCAGTTGTGATATTTATAAACCTCAAAAAAGTTTTCGCTTTGCTATACCTAGGACCGACGTTTTGTATGGCAACATATTTTCACACCTCAAGAACCTCCTGGAGGAAAATGGTTATGAAATCACTGTCGAGTACACGGACCGGAACATCGAGGCAAACAGGCTGGTCGCACAGGGCAAAGTCGATCTTGCCTTTATCAATAATGTCAGTTCGCATATAGTCGAAGCGTTAGGTCCGGAATCGGGCCAGCTACGGACTGTTTTACCTGTTACACGCCGGGCGTTGCTGGGATTTTCCCGTGATTCTAGGGCAGGCCCGCAGTCAGTACACCAGATATTTGAGAATAAGACCATT
>DASQTN010000319.1:0-3613 GCA_035641895.1 Chryseolinea sp.
GTTTTGAATTGGCAGGACCGATGAGACCGCCCTTCATCATTCCCTGCCTGACGGCAGGCAGGAATATTCCTTGATCGATATTCAGTGTTCCAATTCACCAATCACCAACCACTTCTTACCGATTACTTTTCATAAAGAGCAACCCCACTGATTACGCAATCTTCACCCTTCCTTTTTGTGCTACTGATCTGTAAACGGCTTCAACGACCCGAATATCTTTCAGCCCTTCTTCTCCTGGCACTAACATTGGCGACCCTTTAAGTATGGAAGTGGCATCATCATCCATTTGCTTTGCCTGCTGATTTGGAATCGTAGCGTTGAGTATCTTGCCATCGCTTGTTACACCTTTGAGTCCACTGTAATTTTGAAACGGCTCGAGCTTATACCATCCGTTGGCAAATTTTGTTTCCAAACTGTTTACACCGCGGCCGAAAGTTGTCTCACAAGAAGCTGTTACGCCTCCAGGAAATTCAAGATCAAAGTTCATAGTCTCTTCTACTTCAAAGTAAATTTCTGGACGCGTGGTCGAAGCCCGGGCAGTAACTGCTATTGGCTCCAGTCCGGTCGCATATCGTGCGGCGTTCAAAGGATACACTCCCATATCGTACATCGCACCTCCGCCGAGACTTTTCTTTTGCTTCCAATGCGTCGTCCGATCATCGCGGTATCCGGCGGCAGCAGCGGTGCTCAACACTTTTCCGTAAACAAGGTCTTTGCGAATTTTAATGATTTGTTGCGTGTTAGGTTCATGGTGTAAGCGGTAGCCGATGCTAAGCGTTACTTTATTTTTCTTGCAGGCGTCAATCATGTTTTTACATTCCAACTCGGTCATCGCCATAGGTTTTTCGCACCATACGTGTTTACCAGCTTTTGCGGCACGGATGCTGTATTCAGCATGCATAGAAGGAGGGAGCACTACGTAGACTACATCAATGTCCGGATTGTTCGCAATCGAATCAAAATTCTGATAGTTGTAAATATTTTTGTCTGGAATATTGTGCTGTTGCTTCCACTTTTCGGCTTTTTCGGGAGTACCTGTAACGATCCCTGCCAAGAAACATTTTTGAGTCAGCTGCAAAGCCGGCGCAAGAAGATCAGTACTATAATATCCGAGCCCCACCAGCGCTACTCCGAGTTTTTCCTTTTTCGTTTGTATAAAAATGTTTGATAGTGCGTGTTGGCTGACCGTAAGGCCAGCAACTCCGGCTGCTGTCCGTTGAATGAATTTTCTCCTGTTGATCATGTCAAAAATATTTTTTGTTGTTTGAAGTTATCACATTCAAGTTAGGCGTTAAGAAGAATTTAACAAAGACTAAGGGATCAACTGGCTTCGCGAGGATGTGAAGGCTGTTAGCTAAAAGCTAAAATCAAAAAAAGAATACGTACCTTAAATGCGCCAGGGCGCTCGTAGCTTCTTGTCTGAGGCATTTTCCAAATTCATTGTGCCTGACTATTGTCATAATCCTTAAAATGGTATAAATTAAACCCACTAAGAAGAAATATGGCGACACCGACGCTTAGTACATCCAAGAAAAAACTGTTCACGGCCGATTATGAGGTTCATGCATCGATTAAGATGTTGTATCCTTATATTCAGACAGCCAGTGGACTTTCAGAATGGTTCGCCGAAGACGTGACTATTAATAACAATGACAAGTCATTCACTTTCTTTTGGGATAATGAAGAACATCGTGCAAAATTGGTTGCTTTCAGAACCAATCATTTTGTGAGGTTTGAATTTCTTCCTGAAAATAAAGATGATGAAAATGACCCTTCTTACGTGGAGTTACGATTGGAATTTAACGAGCTGACACAATCCACCTATTTAAAAATTTTAGACTATTCTGACTTCGATGATCATCGGGAACTGCATTCTTTGTGGGACGGCCTCATCGAATTGCTGCGAAAAATCGTAGGCGGCTGATTTTTTTTTTAACACTTCTTGCCATTCATTCTGCCATTGGCCCTATTTTTGAGAAATTTAATGCTGTAGCGGTCTTACGATCGCTTATGATGGGGTTAGCGTTACTACAACACGTCGCGCGCCACCACTTCAACACTAGATCATGAAGAAAATCGACAAACTTGTTCTTGATGCGTTCATTGGCCCTTTTCTAATCACATTTTTTGTCGTGGTCTTTATTCTCTTGAACATTAATATGTTGAAGTATTTTGACGATATTATTGGAAAAGGGCTCGATACTTTAGTTCTCGCACAGCTATTCTTTTACTTTGCCATCTTTACGGTTCCAACGGCAATGCCACTCGCCGTGCTCTTGTCGTCTCTGATCGCCTTTGGAAATTTGGGGGAACATTTTGAATTGACCGCTATCAAGAGTTCGGGCGTCTCGCTGGTCCGGGTTCTCTTACCTATCTTCTTTTTTGTTATTGTGCTTACGGGAATTGCTTTTTATGCGAACAATAACCTCGTGCCTAAAGCTGCCCTTGAAGCGTACAGTTTATTATATGATATCAAACAGAAGAAGCCGGCCCTCGATCTTAGAGAAGGTGCGTTTTACAACGGTATCGATGACATCAGTATAAAAGTTGATAAAAAATTTCCCGAAGATGAGGCAGCACTGAAAGGCGTAATAGTTTATGACCACCGCCAAAATGACGGAAACAAAAAAGTAATGGTAGCAGATTCCGGTCGGATGTATACAGTTCTCAATGAACGGTATCTGAAATTTGAACTCTTCGAAGGCTATGATTACAGTGAAGGGATGGCCGAGCAGAAAGATCTCGGAGGCGGAAAGAATAGCAAAAATGAGTCGCTGAGTAAAACAAAGTTCTCGAAAATGCAGGTAGTGTTTGATCTGTCGTCATTTGCATTGCAGACGACAGACAAAAAATGGTTCCAGGGTAATAGAATCATGCGCAACCTTTCAGAACTTGACTTGGATATCGATTCGGTCAAGCGCGAGGTGCTTTCGCAGCGTCTCAATCATTACTTGTACAAGCCAACGTATTTTAGCTTTTACATGAAAAAAGATTCTTTGATCATGCCGAAAGAAATATATAAGCAAAAGCTTTATCGTGATTCTGTAGCAAAGATTCCCTATCTCGACAGGATGAGAAAGGATTCGCTACAACAGAGGCCGGCCCCTCTTAGTCCCAAGGACTCAGTAGAAGTAAAAAACTCGAAAGCTGTTAAGAGGGAGGTTGTTAATGCAATGAGCAAACGCAAGCAGGCGGCCAAAAGAAATCTTAAGCCGGTGAATACTGTTCCGGTAAAACCAAAGTTAATGTCAGACTCTGCACGTCGTGCAAAAGTGGATAGCATTCTCAATGCGCCCGTAACGCGCGAAACAATTCAGGCTGCTACTAATGTTGCTCGGCAAATGAAAAGCCAATTATCGAATGCTAATGTCACGATCGATAATTTTCAAAAGGAGCTGGCTGTGTTTGAAATTCAATGGCACAAAATTTTGGCGAACTCCTTTGCCTGTATAGCGATGTTCCTAATAGGTGCTCCGCTGGGCGCTATCATAAAAAAAGGTGGATTAGGTGTTCCTTTTTTGGTATCTATATTCTTCTTTATAATATACTACGTCATCACGATGCAAGGGGAGAAATTGGCTAAGCAGGAATCAGTAAGTGTAGCTGTGGGGGT
>DASQTN010000320.1:0-4377 GCA_035641895.1 Chryseolinea sp.
TTGAAGGGGGACTTAAGGACAAAGTAATTAGTGGCGAACAGGCATTTGAACTTTACGACACATTCGGTTTCCCTATTGACTTAACATCACTTATCGCGCGTGAACGTGGATTGTCGGTCGACGAAGTAGGCTTCCGAAAGGAGATGGATAAGCAGAAAGTTCGCTCTAAGACTGATGCCGCAAAAGAAACGGGTGATTGGGTTTTGGCAGGAGAAGATCAAAAATCAGAGTTCATCGGTTACGACTACCTAGAAGCAGAAGTAACAATTGTGAAATACCGAAAGTTAAAACAAAAGAATAAAGAATTGTTCCAGCTTGTTTTCGACAGAACTCCATTTTATGCAGAGAGTGGGGGACAGGTTGGTGATACGGGATACATTCAGAGCGCTAATGAGAAGATTTCCATTATCGACACAAAAAAAGAAAACGAGCTGATTGTTCACGTAGCCGAACGGTTGCCCGAGAATATAGGTGCAACGTTCCATGCTCAAGTTGACAAGCGTAAACGGGAACTGTCTATGGACAATCATTCTGCTACGCATTTGCTTCATGCTGCATTACGTGAGACGCTCGGTAAACATGTAGAGCAGAAAGGTTCTTTGGTGAATGATAAAATTCTTCGATTCGACTTCTCTCATTTTGCGGCCATGACGCCTGAAGAAATTCGGAAAGTTGAAGACATTGTCAACGAAAAAATCCGCGAAAATATAAAGCTCGATGAGAAACGAAATGTGCCCATCGAAAGGGCAAAATCTCTTGGCGCGATGGCACTCTTCGGCGAAAAATACGGTGACTTTGTCCGGGTGATTACATTCGATCCTAAGTTTTCCGTTGAGCTTTGTGGAGGTACTCACGTGGCTGCAACAGGTCAGATTGGTTTGTTTAAGATTACTTCGGAGAGTTCCGTTGCCGCGGGGGTGAGGAGAATCGAAGCCATAACTGCCGAAGGCGCGGAGCAATTTGTTAGAGAAGAGTTACAGGTTCTGGATCAGGTACGAACTTTGTTGAAGAATCCAAAAGATGTCGGAATATCAATTAAAAATCTGTTAGAGGAAAAGCATACGCTTGAAAAGAAACTGGAAAGTTTCCAGCAAGAACAAGCCAACCAGTTGAAAGATCAATTGGCTAAAAAAGCCGTTAAGAACAATGGATATCACTTGATCATCGAGAAAGTTTCGGTGGCTAACGCAGAAGCTTTGAAGAATATCGCTTATGGACTTAGAAACCAATTTGACGACCTTCTTCTGATTTTGGCAGCAGATGTTGAAAGCAAACCGCAGGTAACGGTAATGATAGGTGAAAAACTCGCGCAGACGAACAAGTATCACGCTGGAAATCTCGTAAAGGAGCTTGCCAAGGAAATTGAAGGTGGCGGTGGTGGGCAGCCTTTTTTTGCGACCGCTGGGGGCAAGAACTTGAACGGTCTAAACGCCGTTTTAGAAAAAGCTCGTAAATTGTTTGCTTAAATTAATACCGTTATGGAAAATGAATCAAAAATCGTTGAATTGCTTTCAGAAATGCTTCATAAGTTTGACGTTCTTACCGGGCGCGTCGACAATCTCACAGGCCACGTTGATCACTTAACAGGCCGAGTTGATCATTTAACAGGCCGAGTTGATAACCTTCACCTTACCGTAGACCACAGATTAGGAAAAGTTGAAGGTGAAATTATAAAACTTAATTTGATTTCGGCCGAAAACTCAAGAGCGCTCTTGAAACTAGGCGATAATAATGACAGACTTACACGCCTTGAAAACGCGGTCTTTAAATAGTAAGGACGAACCAGCTTTCTGCTTTTCGCTTTAAGCTTTAAACTTATGGACAAATCAATCAGAGAAAAATATATTTCGGTAATAGGTCTTGAAGTCCACGCTCAA
This sequence comes from Chryseolinea sp., assembly GCA_035641895.1. Taxonomy (GTDB): domain Bacteria; phylum Bacteroidota; class Bacteroidia; order Cytophagales; family Cyclobacteriaceae; genus Chryseolinea. The sequence goes on from DASQTN010000320.1 coordinate 1,878, forward strand.
CTTCTGACAAAAAGTAAAATTTACAATACGGATTCCACGGCGTACGGCAGCCTTCCTAACACGAACGTGGGGGTGATTACCTTGGCGCATCCTGGCACGCTTCCGCGACTCAACAAACGCGTAGTTGAATATGCCATTAAAATGGGATTAGCGTGTCATTCTGAAATTAGCCGTTTTAATATTTTTGATCGCAAAAATTATTTCTACCCCGATCTACCGAAAGGCTATCAAATTACGCAGGATCGCACCCCAATCTGTAAAGGCGGGTACGTTACCATCAATACAAAGGAAGGGGAACGAAATGTTGCACTTCACAGAATACATATTGAGGAAGATGCAGGAAAATCAATTCACCTGGCAGCCGAGCCAGATACATTGGTTGACTTTAATCGTGCAGGCGTACCGTTGATCGAAATTGTTAGTCTACCTGACATCCGTACTTCAGAAGAAGCCTATGCTTACCTCACTGAAATCAGAAAACTTGTTCGTTATTTGGACATATGCGACGGAAATATGGAAGAAGGATCACTTCGCTGTGATGCTAACATTTCTGTAATGTTGAAGGATGCTAAAGAATTTGGAAAGAAAGTGGAGGTTAAGAACATGAACTCCATTCGGAACGTGCAGCGTGCTATTGACCATGAAATTGAAAGACAAATCGAAGAGATAGAAAAAGGTAACGCGATAGTGTCAGAAACCCGGAATTATGATGCTGCAACGGGCCTGACCTATGGGATGCGTACCAAGGAAGAGTTAAACGATTATCGGTATTTCCCTGATCCGGATCTCAGTCCAATGGAAGTTTCAGACAAATGGCTGAATGAGATACGGTCTACGATGCCAGCATTGCCGAGAGATCTTTACAATAAGTACATCACGCAGTTAAGTCTTCCTGAATATGATGCGCAAGTACTGACAGATTCTAAAGACGTTGCCTTGTATTTTGAAGAGCTGTGTAAGCTCACCAAAAACTACAAAGCGGCATCAAATTGGGTGATGGGTCCTGTTAAACAGTATTTAAATGAGCTGCCCTTATCTGCTGAGGAATTTCCAATTCCTGCATCTGTATTGGCGGAATTGATTTCGCTGGTCGATAGCGGGAAGATCAGTTTCTCTGTTGCTTCTCAACGTGTATTTGCAGAGTTGCTAAAGAGTCCGAATAAAACGGCACTGGAAGTAGCGCAACAACTTAACCTGATCCAGGAAAGCAATCACGATGCGATAATTCCTATTATCGACGAGGTGTTGAAAGAGTTTCCTTTAAAGGTGGAAGAATATAAGAATGGCAAAAAAGGTATCGTTGGTATGTTTATGGGAGAAGTCATGAAGCGAAGCAAAGGCAAGGCGGATCCCAAGGTGGCTAACGAATTGATCACAAAAAAATTACAAGACGTATGATGATGAAAGAAGCGCAAAGCTTAAAGCTTAAAGCTGAAAGCTTACTACTAGACATTCAATGTATAAACCGTGGGAAAGCGCTGCTTGGCTTTCTACATTCAGCTTTCTGCTTTAAGCTTTTAACTTTTAGCTTTCTGCTTTTTGCCTTTTGTTTTTCATGCTCGTCTGCCACTAAGGAAGATTCTAATGCCGATACGTGGGAGGTTACTTTAAGTGGGAAGGTAGGCTTTCCGCAGCAAGGACAAATTACTATTCAGGAAATTAAGAATGGTGCGCTGGGCTGGTCAGATACCGTAAAACTGAAAAGCAATTATACATATTCTAAGAAGATCAAGATTTCACAGCCTGGTTATTATAAAATCACTTTTTTTAATCAGCAGTATGTGGATTTTATATTATATAAAACCAATGTTGAAATCAATGTCGATGGTAACGACCCGAATGGTTTTTCGGAGATAAAGGGCTCACCTGAAATAGATGTTATCAGAAAAGTTCAAACAATCCTGCGCGATGTTGAGTCCTCTCCCGAGATGGCAAAAATCAGTCAGGAATTTTCCGAAGCATCTCAGGCAAAAAACGAATCGCGAATGGCTGAACTCCAAGGTATATACATGGAAGCGGTTGCCAAGGGTCAGGCACAGGTAGCGGAGTTGTTGAAAAATGAACCTCCGTCTTTAGGGGTTATTAATTTACTTCAAAGCAAAGCGATCGACGCTGACACTTATTTCGATACCTATTTAGCAGTAGCTGGGAAGTTAAAGCAAGAATGGCCGAACTATGATCATGCTAAAGCTTTCATCAGCATGGTGGACAAGATGAAGACCATTGCTATCGGACAACCAGCACCAGAGATTGCATTACCCGATACTACCGGACAGGTAGTTAAACTTTCCAGCATGAAGGGCAAATATGTCCTCGTTGACTTTTGGGCAAAGTGGTGCGGCCCATGCCGTCAAGAAAACCCAAACGTGGTGCGCGTTTATCATAAGTTCAAAGATCAGGGCTTCACAGTGTTTGGAGTGTCGCTTGATCGTAAAAAGGATGATTGGATAAAAGCGATTGCCGAAGATAAACTAGCGTGGACACATGTTTCAGATTTAAA
>DASQTN010000321.1:0-5621 GCA_035641895.1 Chryseolinea sp.
GGTAACACGCCTGAATTCCTTTGCTGTAATTTCATTGAAGGGAGCAAAAACACTATTCATTGCGTTGTTGATCCAAACATCGATCGGACCCCACTCCTGCTCAATCCGTTCAGTTAGAAGTTCTAACTTCTCTGCATCTGAAATATCCATTTGTATAGGAAGTGCTGAACCGCCGTACACTTGCACCTCCTTCGCAGTGTTCTCCAGTTGCGCTTTGTCCCTTGCTATTAAAACTACCCTGGCACCCTGCTTTGCAAACTCCCACGCCGTAACTCTGCCCACGCCTCCTGTCGCACCTGTTATCACAATAACTTTGTCTTTGAAAAATTTCTTGTCAGCCGTAAAAAGTACTTTCCATCCACCTCCGTAGGAATGTTTAATTTTTCCTTTAATCAAAGAGACGGTGATTAGTAGGATTCCCGATATTATACTAATCCATGTTGCTTGCGGGGTCATATAAGACAGCAACAAAGGCGAAAGCGCCAGCCAAATTCCCATGATCACATTTAAAAATCTTACGGCCCGATTAACATCCCAGATCGCTACCACAGCGGCTGTAACAACAAGCGGACCGACGATAAAATGATTAGTCGATGCTGCTGGCTCAAATTGAAATAACCCAGGAGCTATCATGATCCATATACCAATGAAAACGCTAATGATGGCTGCCCACATATTTGTTAACATTTTGATTTACTGACGACTTTCCCCAAAAAGCATCCCACACCGAATATCCCTCACGTTGCACGCGTTGCAGGTATTGAAGGCTCGCTAACACTTCATCCATCGCGGGGCTTATCATAACAATGGATATGACGGCAGTCACAAGGCATAATGTGCACCACGCCCCGACTACTACTGGTTGAAGGATCACCAGCAACACGCTTGTAAGTCCGAGTGGTCCCGTAGCGATCCCGAACAACACGACAATCCACGGTTTGGTACGCCAACGGCGGGTATTGCCGATGACGCCGGTTACAGCATCTAATAAATAGCTAAAGGCACCGAGCAACGCATCAGGTACTGGTAGAGCCTTAGAAATTTTGGAGTTCAGAACGCGTTCGCTTCCATCTCCAAAGAAAGGCTCCCAAACGGTCGCTATCACGTCAAGTTGATATAATCCAAGGTAGAGGGCAATCACAAATCCTATGACGGCGATAACAATCAATGGCCATCGTTGTGACCATGATGAAGGATTATAATCCCATGCAGTCGGAATGGGTGAAACTTCAGTGACCATGTGTTTAAAATAAAAAGCGAGGCCCTTCTCACTTCCAACATTACAACATTCATTTTACTACTATAGGAACAACGCGCTTTTCCTGAACCATCGGTAGCCAAAAGGTCCAATTTTAAATTCAAGATTGCTTTCATCAAGAGGATCATAATGCTGATCCGAAAAGCATTCGATAAGGTGTTGTCCTTTTTCTTTCGTTATCTCCAATTTTACATTGCATTCCCGATCACTAAAATTGTGAACAGCAACTGCATATCCATTTTTCCAAAAACAAGCATGAGCAAAAACGGCGGGGTTGCCGGTTTTCAAAATTTCATAATCGCCCCAACCAAATTCGGCACATTCTTTTCTTACGCTGATAGCCCTTTCCACCCAATTCAAAAGAGAATTCGGATTTCGCATCTGATCATGAACGTTTATTTTTTTGAAACCATATTCTCCATCGCTGATGACCGGAACCGGAATTTTATCGCCTTCAGCGGCAGAAAATCCGCCGTGCCGTTCGGTTGACCATTGCATCGCCGTCCGAACGCTATTTCTTTCTGGTAACGAAAGGTCTTCACCCATTCCTAGCTCATCCCCATATCGGAAAACGGGAGTTCCGGGAAGTGAAAACAGCAGGCTATAAGTAAGTTCTATCCACTTCCTATTGTTTTGTAACATGGGCGCCAAACGGCGGCGTATACCTCTACCGTAAATACGCATATTCTCGTCAGGAGCGAAAGCTTCATAAACTTCGTTACGTTCCTTTTCTGTAAGCCGCTCTAAATCCAATTCGTCATGATTTCGTATAAATATTCCCATTTGTTCCTTGACCGTAGTCTGGGGAAGCTCCTTGAACGCCCGCTCTAACGGCGCTGCCTTTTTCGTGGCAAGCGCAAGAAAAATGTGATTGTTTACATAAAAATTCAAAAGCATTTGTACCTGGTCGCCTTTACCGAAAAAATCTTCATATTTTTCAGGCTCGGTATCCACCTCAGCAAGAAGCACTGCATCCTGTCGTTTCTCCGCGACAAAACTTCGGATGTCTCTTAGAAATTGAAAAGGATCACCATCGAATTTTTCGTTTCCCTTATTACGCATCATGTGCGGGACAGCATCCATGCGAAAGCCGGCAATGCCAAGTTTCAACCAAAAATGCAATATGTACTGCAGCTCTTCCTGAACCTGTGGGTTGGTGAGGTTTAAGTCTGCCTGATGTTGGTAAAACGTATGGTAATAATATCTTCCTGCGACGTGGTCATATTCCCAATTTCCATCTTGATGGTGCGCAAAAATTATATCTTCATGCGAATTCTCAGGCTTCTCATCCAACCATATATAGTAGTTATGATATTTAGAATCTTTGCTTTTACGAGCCTCCTGAAACCACGGGTGCTCTACCGAGGTATGGTTTAGAACCAAATCAATGATGACACGAATGCCCCGCTGTTCGGCAGCGTCTAGAAACTCGACAAAATGGCCTAACGTTCCATACGTGGGATCAACATTTAAATAATCGGATATATCGTAACCATGATCTCTGTTTGGTGAGGGGAAAAAAGGTAACAACCAAATACAGGTTATACCTAATCCTGAAAGATAATCCAACGAACGCGTCATGCCCTTGAAATCTCCGGTTCCGTCGCCATCGGAATCCATAAAAGTCTCAAGATGTGTTGAATAAATTATTGCGTTTTTATACCAGTATGTGCTCATAGGCCTTATTGTGCTACTCTTCAATACAATTTCATGCCGCTGAAACCAGCTGCATCATGTATCTCGGAGTGAGTGACTTGCTTTAACCCACACTGTGGAAATAAATCAATAGCATGGGGAATTAATGGTTCCTTGAGAACCACTAATTCCAGGACTAAAACTATTATTTACAAGCCAATCGATTTAAGAAATATCGTCTTCCAGATCCAGTGCGTCGCTCTTTGCACCAACTCGCTCACGATCTTCCTGCAGCTTTGGTAACTTGTTTTTTCGTGATGCACATGGCCACTTATTGCATTCATGAAAACCATGAACGCTAAAATTATGCCCGATCTTCTAGATGTGGCATGATTTTTTGCCTATGTGAAAAGTATGAAAAAACAGACCTCCGATATTGTACCTAATCAGGAATCAGGGAAAGCTATCGACGCAGTGAGTTCCGTAGAGCTAGCGGACGAGAATGAAGCCAGAAATCTTTTTGAGGATGTCAGAAAAAGATTACAAAATGTGAAGGAATGGAAACGGTATGCCGGAAATCTTTCCGCTGAATTTCAACTTGTCGATACAAACGGGATGGAAGTACAGAGAGAGCCAGCAAAAGGGGACTACTTAAAAATTGATATCCCCGGTCCAGGAAGCAAAAGCGGAGATGGTTTTGATTGGGTGCGTATAGAAGAGATCGTAAGCACGTCGACGCCAGATTCCGAGAGCTTTGGCTTTCGCGTCAGGCCGACCGAAAATCCACATGATATCGAGCGCGAGACTGCTCATTTTTACTCAAATGAATCAACAAGTTCATTCATTGTTGCCAGAACGGGCAACAAGGTTACCGCCTCGGTTCATGATCGCAATACAAAGCCTAATACTGAAGCGGGCCGTCCGGGTGATAAAATTCGAGATGTGGTAGTGGGTGCTGCCGGTGCCCTTACATTTTCGAAAATTCAGTGGAAAAATCTTACAGATGGTTTACTGAATCTGTAATGCTTACAGCTTGATAACCTTTTTTATTTGGCGTTCTCCATCACGATTGATAATGATGACAAAAATTCCCTGTGGCTGGTGTTGAACGTCGATCGTAATGGTTCCTGAAGCCCGCGACGCAAATATTCGTTCACTTAACGAGTTGAAAACTTGCAAATCATAGGAACCTCCTTTCTTACAATTCACATGGATTAATCCTGAGGAAGGATTCGGATAAATTTCAAAATCGAAACTTTCACCTGCAGCTACATCCGTGATGGGACCTGAACATTTTGTTGGATCATCAACGGGCGCTATACCCGTTGTACCACCGGCGCATTGATTGCAGGCATCAAAAAAGGCGCTTCCACCAGGTGTACCGTTGCAGTCAGATCCTGCTTGTATAAACTTCGAAAGAAGTCGTATATAGTTGAGCTGGTACGCATTGCTATTTTCTGTAACCTCCCATGAGTTTAAAGGCCATGAAGTATTAAAATCCTTATAAGATTTTTGGGCCGGCTGTCCTTTGGGCGGCGTCAGGTTTTCAGAAGTACAAATGCTGTTGTTACTTCCTCCACATCCGTCAGGACAACAACTGTCCCAGTTGTAGCTTGGGTTGGGGCCTCCCGTTACAAATCCAGGAGCGGGACCATAAGTAGAAGTCCCTACCCTATCCCATAATGCGCTTCCATTCGAAAACCATGTATGGTAAAACTCATTGGCGCAATTATCACCACCGTAGTCATACATGTTAGATAAATAAACCATGTTGAAAGGATTTACACCATGTATGTAATGAATAAAAGTTTCCGCAGCCCATAATGCCTGTTCATTTTTGGAAGGATCCACACCATATAAAACTAAGTCCGTAAAGATCAGCCCTTGCAAAGCTTTTAGGGAATTACTCCCCCAGCCATATTGGTTAATATGGGCGAGGTATGGATCGGTCTTCGAGGAATGTGCTAAAAAATGATCGGCAGTATTGAGCGCGTTCTTGTACACAGTTTTTATTTGGCTGGCGATGGATGGAGTTGCGCCAGGCAATGACGCATAATAAAGAATTGCCTCTTGATTGGAAACTTCATACATCGAAGCCCAATTCCAAGTCATCAAATGAACACTGCTGTAATTAGAATCTATAAAATCTTTGTATTTCGCGTCGTCTGTGACTTCAAATAAAAAACACGCTGCTTCTATCTTTGCCATTAACCTTCCGTAGTCATCTGTTTCCTGTTGTCCTGCGCCCAGCCCTGATGTACCAGATGCGGCATCATTATTTTTAAAAATAACGGCTGGGTTAGCTGCTGCCCAGTCCCACGCCTTAATAGCGCGTTCCTTAAGCAAATCCGCATAAGTTGTCATGCCCGTGGACGCATATACTTTCGACGCCAGCGCAAAAGCGCCGGCAGTATTCAATGTTGCAGACGTACTTGCGGTACCGTATAAACTCTGGCCCGTGGCGCTCGAAGGCGGACTAGCGTGAGACAGGCCAACAATGCTCAACACACTGCCGTCGCTTTGCTGCATTTTTAAGAGGTGGTCAATACCCCACCTCGCTTCATCGAGTAGATCGGGTGCTCCATTTCCTGATTCAGGAATGTTATAGTCATCCGTCCAAACATCAGGTGCTTCGAGGTATGCTCTCATAAAATCAACGACATAGTTTGCTGTCCAATTTGTGTATTTATTGTAATCGCCGGCATCGTACCACCCACCCGAAACGTCC
>DASQTN010000322.1:0-2183 GCA_035641895.1 Chryseolinea sp.
ACGAATAGTATGGTACACCAATTCCATAGTATGGCTTTTCCGTTGCTAGAGGAAGACATTCAAATACGAGGCTGCGTAGCCGTGTCACAATCGCTGCCTCATTCCTGGGAAGGCTTAAGATCATCTCCTCGACTGTACTGACAAAAGGCATGTCCAAAATTTACTTTTTTTTGCCGTATGATGGAAGTACTTAACTGCACAATTATTTTACTCACGTAGTAGGTGAAACGCTTTTGACTCGCCTCAAGCTTTGAAGGTGCTCCCCTATTTTTTTCCAGGAAATAACGAAACGGCGTATAGTTAAGGCGTTGTTTTATTTCGGTGGAATTTTTTGAATTTAAAATCCCTGCCTTGTCCATTATAAGGGCTTAGAGAACGCCTGTTTCGTTCTAAATTGAGACACCATTCCCAGTTGTACAGCGATTTTGCAAAAATGGCAAAATGAAAACAGGCCAATTCTTCAATGTGATGACGGATGACTTTCATTTCGAAAACCTTCGTCATGGCGAATCGCTGATTTCCTTCCCTACCTTAAAGCCAGGCTTTTAATAAGATTGTTTATGGACTATAGTTGGCTTCTTCACGCAAGAAAAATTGGGTTAGTTTTCTTGCTCATTGCAGCGATGCACGATACACATGCGCAAAAGTTGTATCAAATATCATTAGATGAATTTAAGATCGAAGCCCCTGACATTCGACATTCAGTTTCAGAAATTATTGACGCGCGAAAAGATAAATACACCCTCGGGGTCATTTCTACAGGCCTGAATAATAAACGCAACTTCGCTGTATTTGAAAAACCTGGTCTTACCGAAATCGAGGCATTGCTAAAAAACTCCGGCCTGTATTCAAAGGATAACGGATTGTCGTTACGCGTTACATCGTTGAAAATTTCTGAAAATGCGTTGAGTTGGAAAGAAACCGCTAAGGCCGAGCTAAGTTTGGATTTTTTTATCCGCCACAATGAATCTTATTACTACGTAAATAGCGTCTTCGTTTCAGCCGAGCCGAAAGGATTCGATGTCACAGGCAAGCAAGCCGAAAATATTGTCGACGTAGTGGCACAAGCCCTTATTATTTTCAGCAAGCAAAAAAATGAAGTAACCGGAGACCGAACCTTCAGCATCACCGAACTAGTAGACCCGACGTTGTGCCTCAGAGATCCTTTGTCCATGCCGATCATGAAGGATCAAAAATATAAGGATGGTTATTACGCCACGTTTGAGGAATTTGTAAACAACGACCCGTCGATTCACATTGATTGCGAAATCAAATTCAGTTCACCAGTAGAAACGATCTGCGGGGAGCAGGTCACGGAAGTCCCTACCCTATTTGGATTCGCCTTAAAGAACAAGCTTTATATCCTTTATCACCATCAGTTTTTCGAGCTGGAAAGGAAGAACGATGCATTTTTCTTTGATGCGAACCCGAAATTGTCCAAGAATTCCGCGGACGATTTCACTACCGCGTCTTCTTTTGCCAGCATGTTTGAATCACAGCGCAGTAACCATGCGGCCATCTACATGCTGGATATTAAAACAGGAGCTGTAAAAGGAATTACTGGATTTTAGCATGCTTTTTAACAGGTATTGTAAATACAACGGTATTAATCAGCTCCCAACGATTGGATATCCAACCGGACCCGGTTATGATCTTTAAGATAAAAATTTTAAGCCTCTTCAAAGCTTATATTTCAACGATATTATTAAATTTAAACATTAGTAATTTATTTTCGTCTTTTAGCGACTCTCATAAGTATTCTTATCATAAACATTTGAGGAAATTTTAACAAGATCGTCTATGCTAATGAGAATGTCGTGCACGTTATTTATGTGCCTGTTTATCTTTTCGGTTTCAGCCCAGCAACATCTTAAAAAATTCCGGTCTGTCAGCAACATTACAGCGCTAGGTAACAAAGTATTGTTTAGCGCGGATGAAGATAACAATGACCATGAAGAAGAATTATGGATATCGGATGGTTCCCCGGAAGGGACCAAACTGGTAAAAGACATTGTATTGCTGCAAGCCTTGACAGGAAGGGAAATGATCAGCTTTCATGATGAGGTATATTTCGCTGCCTATCATCGTGAATTTCAGACTGAGCTTTGGAAAAGTGATGGCACCCCAGCGGGCACTAAAATGGTGAAAAACATCGCCCCGGATGACAACAGTTATTATGGCGG
>DASQTN010000323.1:0-6609 GCA_035641895.1 Chryseolinea sp.
GTCTTAACATTCGTTCAACCACTTCCCTATCATCAAAAGGATGTTTAACACCTTTTATTTCCTGGTAGGTTTCGTGTCCCTTTCCAGCTACAAGTATTATATCCTTTTCTTTTGCCATCATGCAGGCTGTCTTAATGGCTTCTTCCCGATCAGCAATAATCAGTGTTTTGCGAGCCTCTGTTGGCATCACGCCGGTCTGCATCTCTTTAATAATCTGCATTGGATCTTCATCCCGTGGGTTGTCAGATGTAAACACAACCTTATCACTTAGTCGGCAGGCAATCGAGGCCATCAATGGACGTTTCGTTCTGTCGCGATTTCCGCCGCAACCCACCACCGTTATTACCTGCTCATTGCCTGATCGAAACTGCGCTATTGTTTCCAGTACATTTTTCAGAGCGTCTGGAGTATGCGCATAGTCAACAATTGCAATTTTTTTGGAACCTGGTAAGACCAGTTCAAATCTTCCCACAGCACCTTTTAATGAGGATAGTTTGATAAGGACCTCCTCTGAATCTTCACCCAACAACACTGCGGCACCGTATGCAGCCAGGAGGTTGTAAGCGTTGAAGTCGCCAATGAGTTTAAACCAAACGGTTTTTCCTCCGAGTTCAAGTTCAAGGCCTTCAATGGAATTGGTGATAATTTTACCCTTGAAGTCAACCATCTTCTTAAGGCCAAATGAATATTTTGTGGCCCTTGTATTTTGCAGCATCACCATACCACGTTTGTCGTCAGCATTTACCAATGCAAAGGCGTCGCTGGCCAATTCATCAAAATATTTTTTCTTTGCCTTGATGTAATTTTCAAACGTTAAATGGTAGTCGAGATGATCGTGCGTGATGTTCGTGAACAATGCTCCGACAAACTTCAATCCTGCGATTCGTTCCTGATCAATAGCGTGCGAACTCACTTCCATAAAAACATGGCTGCACTTTTCATCCAACATTCGTTTCAACAGCTCATTCAATTGAATAGGATCGGGTGTAGTGTGAGTCGAAGGAATGATCTGATCTACAATCCGGTTCTCCACAGTTGAGATTAAACCTGACCGGTGTCCCAGTGCACCAAAAAGTTTGAAGAGTAACGTCGCTACCGTCGTTTTGCCATTCGTACCAGTAACACCCGTCAGTTTCATTTTCTCAGAAGGATTTCCAAAAAAATTCGATGCGATAATTCCCAAAGCCTGACCGCTATTTTTAACAGACACAAAAGCGATTTTGTCGGAAGCGGGGTCGGGTAATTTTTCGCAGACAACAGCAGTTGCACCCAATTCAATTGCCTTTTCGATGTATTCGTGTCCGTCGGATTGTGTTCCCTTTACGGCAATAAACAAGAACCCCGGTTTCACTTTCCGTGAATCAAAGCAAATCCCCTTCACATCGACGCTCATATCGCCAAAGCTAGAGGTAAGGGATACCTTGTAAAGTATGTCTTTTAATTCGGGCACTGGTTTTAGTTATGGATTGCGGTTGTGGTTTAATTTAATTGTATGATCTATCCTAGTCTTAAATAAATTGTACTTCCTTTAGCAACTCTTCCTCCCGGGTTTAAAGATTGTTTGATCACTCTCCCCTTTCCCTCATATGAAACCCGCAAACCGGAATTCTCAAGTAAATAGAGCGCATCACGAAAAGTCATTCCTGTAACATCTGGAACCATATCCCGTCCGTTGATGCTTTTTTTCCATTTTATACCGCCGCCACCATTTCCAGAGGAACGCACCCATTCTTCCTCCGTGAGCGAATGATTTGAAATTCCCAGTTCGTTACACAATCTGGTTAGTTCGTCCTGATTGCCTGCCCGGATCACAGGTAAACTGCTCGGCACTCCAAATTTCTTTGCATCCATAGCGCGATGAAGGTTGATGTCACGCGCATAGATATTATCGGCAATTTCTTTAAACACCGGGGCAGCTACGCTACTTCCATACTGGTACCAACCTCTTGGATTTTTAATGAGCACAATAGCGCTATACTTCGGTTCATGTGCTGGGAAATAACCGACAAAGGATGTGATATACTTATTGGTATATCGGCCGTTCTCCAGGATTTTAGCAGTGCCAGTTTTGCCTGCAATACGATAGTGAGTGCCTTTAATATTTTTAGCCGTACCGTTTTCCACGACACCTTCCAAAAGCAGCTTTAACTTATTGAGGGTTTTGGTTGAGCAGATTTTTTTATTGAGCACCTGCGTGGTGAATACATCTTCTTCTTCATCGGCGCGCTTTACGGATTTTACAAATACCGGCTTAATCATTTCGCCATCATTTGCTACCGCATTAAATAATGCCAATGTATGAAGGGGTGTGATTTCAAATCCATAGCCGTAAGACATCCACGGTAAACTAATTCCACTCCAACCCTTTTGACCCGGGCGCGTGATTTTAGGTGTCGGCTCGCCGATAATTTGGAGCCCTAACGGTTGGGATAGCTTAAGTTTGTCTAAATAATCGACAAATTTTTCGGGCCTCAACCCAAAATGTTTATCCACTAATTTTGCCATCGCCACATTCGACGAACGCTCAAAGGCTTCTTGAATAGTTACTGTTCCTAATCCACCCTCGTCGTGATCGCGAACTGTTCGGTTATAAAACACAAACTCGCCATTTCCTGTATCGATGCTGTCGGTTAATTCAATCGGGCTATCTTCCAACAACGCCATCATCGTAACTAGTTTAAATGTTGAACCAGGTTCGAATACCTGGCCTACAGCGAAGTTGAATCTTTCACGAAAATTTCCTTTTCTGTCGGAACTCAGGTTTGAGATGGCTTTGATCGCTCCGGTCTTTACCTCCATTACAACTACCAGACCGTCCGCCGCATCATGTTGCGCCATAGCTTTGTGTAATGCGGTTTCAGCGACGTCCTGGAGATTGATATCAAGCGTTGTTTGGATATCCAACCCATTAACCGCCTTTACATTACTCGCATCAAAGATGGGCTTCCAAGCACCTCCTGCAATTTTCTGATAATAGGCGAAGCCGTCCTGGCCACCAAGCGGTTTATTGAAACTGTATTCGAGTCCAACGCCCTTCTCGCTTTCATTTACATAACCGATCGTCCTTCCACTTAGATTGGAGAAAGGGTGGTGACGTACGTCTACCTTTTCGAAGATCGTGCCACCGCGAAGCCGGCCCTCACGAAAAATTGGCCAGGTCATCATCCGCTTCTTTTCCTGATAGTCGACACGTCGGCGATTGAGAATAATGTATTGCTTTTTGGAGGCACGTGCGTCAAGAAGAATGCGGCGGTATTCGGTTTTTGATCTGTCTCTAAAAAATCCTGAAAGGTTATACGCCAGAGAATCCAGCCCTTTTTTGAATGTTTCGTCACTTGGAAGCGTGGCATCAAAAGCCACCTTGTAAAAAGGCAATGATGTTGCCAAGAGACTTCCATTGTCGGAATAAATATTTCCGCGTGTAGCCTTTACGCGTTTATAGTCGAAGGTAATTCGCTCACCCATTGCCGCCCACTCTTCACCTTCCGCAAATTGTATATGTGCAGTTTTGACAACGATCGCGACAGCAAATATGACAGCAAATAAAAATGCTACGCGAACTCTGAGTAATATGGACTTCTTAATATTCACCTTCTTCTACTTCCACTTTATAAGGCGGCGTTAAACTTTCTTTCAATTCAAGTGCTTTTACTTTTTTCGCGACCTCAGATTGCTTACTGGCAAACATGAGGTTGGACTTCAACGTCGTGTAGTCAGCCCGTAAGTCTTCTACTTCCGCTTGAATGTTATTGATCTTACGAACAGTCTTTTCGGCGTAATGCGTATTGCTGATATAGATCAATCCTATTACCATAACAAACAAAATCTTGGGCAAATACTTAACAGGAAACCCTTCTTCAAAATAATTCTCAAGCTTCAGTCGTCGTTCAATTCCAGAAAACATTCCCTTGGCAAATCCTTTGCTTTTTGACTTGGGTTTGATTTTGAATTTGTTTTTCACTTCGTTTAATCGTTATCCGTTAATTCTTTGTCTCCAGCTTTGCGGCAACCCGCAATTTTGCGCTTCGTGCCCTGTTGTTTTCTTCAATTTCTTCGTCGGACGCTTCAATCGGTTTTCGATTCACAGCTTCGAACGGTTTGATTTCGTTTCCAAAAAAATCCTTTTCTACTTCTCCAAACACCTTTCCTTTATTGATGTAGTTTTTTACCATTCTGTCTTCAAGCGAATGGTAAGACATCACTACCAACCGTCCACCACTTACCACCACTTCGCCACATTGGTGCAAAAAATCTTCAAGTGCTTTCATCTCTTCATTCACTTCAATGCGAAGCGCCTGAAACACCTGGGCGAAATATTTATTCTCCTTACCTCTTGGTGCAATAGGCGCAAGGGCCGCTTTCAAATCCTCTGTCCTTTGCAGCGGACTGGTTACCCGCCGCTGCGCTATTATTCTCGAGGCCGTCTTAGCATTCTTCAGCTCGCCATACATTCCAAAAACTTTGTGGAGTTGATCTTCACTGTATTCATTCAAAATGTTAGCAGCAGTACGCGGTATTGTTTTATCCATTCGCATGTCTAAGGGTCCATCGAAACGCGTCGAGAAACCACGTTCTGGTGAATCAATCTGATGCGATGAAATCCCCAAGTCGGCCAAAATACCGTTAACCGTTGTAACACCATTTAATTTCAAATACCGTTTCATGTACATGAAATTTGCCTGACAAAATGTAAATGAACGATCCTTGATTTTTTCAGCTTCCTTTCGGGCATCTTCATCCTGATCGAATGCGATGAGTCGCCCGCCGTTCAGCGCCTCAAGTATTTTCTTGCTATGTCCACCACCGCCAAACGTTACGTCTACATAAGTTCCCGTCGGTTCTATTTGTAACGCTTCGATGCATTCTTTCAGCATCACCGGCTGATGATATTTATTAAAAGTCACAAGCTGCAAGCTTCAAGTTTCAAGCTTGGTCATAAACGAACTTAGCATCCTTTGCTCTTCTGTCACTTTGCTTAAAAGTTCGTCTATGATTTCTTCCGGAAACCAATTTTGTCCTTTTGCAATCAACAAGTGCGTTTCAAGTTCAAACGCCGATCCAAGGGACACTTCCAAAAAATACTTGTACTCCTTCTGACTTTTTTTAGCACTTCCCTCAGCGATATTAGCGGGTATTGAAACTGCGGCTCTCGTCGTTTGAGATCGCAAGCCGAACAATTCCTCCTTCGGAAAAAATTTGCTCGCTTTGTATATCTCACTCGCTAGTACCATACCTTTTTGCCATATCAGCAACTTTTTAAAATCCTTCATCTCCTAGAGCTTGAAGCTTGTAGCTTGAAGCTATTTATCAAGCTTTTGCATCAGTTTAGAATACTCCTTCTGGTCTTTCAGCAAGTGCTTATCAAATAAATTAGGATCCCAAACGGCTATCATATTTTGCATACCGATTAAGACCACCTCTTTTTGAAGTTCTGCGTAGACCTGCAAATTTTTTGGAATTAGAAAACGACCGTTAACATCCAACTCAACTGTGGCAATACCGGAAAAAAAGTTCAGGCGTATTTGCCGGTTCTCTTCACTAAAGTCACTTAACCCAGAAATTTTAGATACCACCTTTTTGAATTCCAGCATTGGGTAAACAGAAAGGTAGGGTTCAATTCCTTGTTGAATAATTAGCTCATGACCTCCTTCGTCGGGCAGTTGCGCCTTGAATTTCGAGGGCAGCACAAGTCTACCCTTGGAATCTAGCTTGCTATCATATCTACCGGTGAAGAAAGTCATAGACGTAGTGGTTGTCTTTACTCCTAAAAGCAAACTTATGTAATTTTACACCACTTTCAACCACTTTTAACCACAATTTTACTTTTTTATGAACATTTAGTCATAAAATGCCTGTAAAGCGCATTTTTTAGGGCCGAAAAAACGGTGGGTTAACAAATAATGCCCATCTCAACCAACGAATTTATCTCGGTGGATGTCATTGCAAGCGATTGAGAAAGGATTTCCAGTGAATGTTCGCCAAGGTGGGGCGGTGGTAGAAAGTGGGATTTTCCGTCTTCTAAATTTGTCGAAACGAAGGTTTTTACTCCAATTCGGTCAGTTGATTTTAACAGAAGGCTTTGAACTTCCGGCGTGTTGAACACGGCTTTCATGTCTTTAATAATCCCGTAGGGAATACAGGCCTCATTTAATTTATTAATCAGGTGATCCAAGGGTACTTCCTCAATTTTCCCACTAAGCCACTGGTTTAGCGCCGGGCGATTTTTTACCCGCAAAATATTCGTGAATGTCCACTCCGGATTTTCCAAATCAAGGATCTTGCACAAAGACTGGAACTGGCGGTCGCTACCAATGGCCAGGAGAATTTCATGACCATCGCACGTTCTAAAAATATCACCATAAGGGGCGATGTTAGGGTGAGCCGAGCCTTGCTTTTGGGGTATTACATTCGCCACCAACCAATTTGAAGCCTGATTTGCCAGCGATGCTACGGCAGCCTGCAAAAGGGAAACCTTGACAAAATCGCCTTTGCCCGTCTTTACCTTTCGAAGCAACGCTAAAAGAAGACCTTCCTTAAGCTGATGGGCGGCGAGAATATCCATTAGCGCGACCGGCATTTTGAGCGACTGCCCACCCTGTTCTCCATTCA
>DASQTN010000324.1:0-7210 GCA_035641895.1 Chryseolinea sp.
CAATCGCATTCATAATTCCGCGTTACTCGAAATGGACGGCGATTGCCTTAATAGTTTTCTTGTTGGCAATACTTCCCGCCAATATCATAGGTTCATTCAAGGAAGTACCTTTGGGAGGCATGGAGCAAGGACCGACCTATCTGTTCTTCAGAATTCCGTTACAATTTTTGTTTATCGCGTGGACGTATTACTTTGGAATCCGTTTGGCGAAAGCACAACACGAAACGATCAAGCCGCATCCAATAAGGACTAATTAATGGCATTCGATACCTATCTAAAGAAACGTATTTCATTGTTTCCCTGGCTTGTATTAGGCGGGGTGAGCATGACGCTTGCTGTTTGCCAGTCATGTCGGACTTCAGCTCAATATTTTTTTTCCGTTTCGGCGCTTACGATTTTTTGTTGGACCCTTATGTGGTTCGGTAATGAATACCTGCACGAATATCTGGATGAGAAAATTGACTGGACGAAATATCCCATAAAAAGACTAACGGTCGGTCTGGTTGTCATGTTAGTATATACAGTACCCACTATATACGTTGTGATGATCCTTACTGAGCGGTTTACCGACCTGAATATTGGTGCTATATCGAACACGATTTACATGAGTGTAGGTATTACGTTAGTGATATCTATGGTGCTGACAAGTAAGTCGTTTTTATTTAACTGGCGTCAAACTGCGATTGATGCGGAGAAGTTTAAGCGAGAAAGTACTGTCGCAAAATTTGAAACCTTGCGTAGTCAGGTCAATCCTCATTTCCTTTTTAATTCCTTGAACGCGCTGACCAATCTGGTCTATGAAGATCAGGACAAAGCGGCGAAGTTTATTAAACAGCTTTCGGAAGTATATCGATACCTGTTGGATACTCGTGAGAAGGAAATTGTTTCCTTGGACGAGGAACAAAAATTTTTAAACTCTTATCTGTTTCTTCAACAGATCAGGTTTGGCGACAAGTTAAAACTTACAGTTTCGTTGGATGAACAAAATTGTATGGTAGCGCCCCTCGTGCTTCAGATGTTGGTGGAAAACGCTATCAAACACAATATAATTTCTGAACAGTCGCCACTCTGGATAAATGTCTATGTGGATGCGGGTTTTGTCGTCGTTGAAAATAATCTGCAGAAGAAAACAGAGATGATGGAAGATTCTCCCGGGATTGGACTTGAAAATATTCGGCGGCGGTACGAATTCCTGACCGACAAGAAAGTGGAAGTGAGCGAGGGTAAAACATTCATTGTTAGATTGCCCATGATATTTCAAACATGATCAAGCGTGTGTTAATCATCGAGGATGAACCCCAGGCGATAAAACGGCTGGAAGCCTTGCTTAGTGATCTTTTGCCAGGTGTCGCCATCCTGGCCAAGCTCGATTCGGTGAAGGGTTCCGTCCAATGGCTCAGGGAAAACGCCCCGCCCGACCTGATTTTTATGGACATTCAACTGGCCGATGGGATAAGTTTTCAAATCTTCGAACAGTGCGATGTGAAATCACCAGTGATCTTTACTACGGCATATGATGCGTATGCATTGAAGGCATTCAAAGTGAATAGTATAGATTACATTTTGAAGCCGGTCGATAAAGATGATGTGAAGCGCGCATTGCAAAAATTGAATGATTTCGGCAAGAAAGACCATACCACAGAAATGCTGGCAAACATTGGGGAAGCGGTGCGGTCGCTTACACGAAAATACAAGACCAGGTTTGTGTTGAAAGTGGGGGAGCATCTTAAATCGATCGAAGTAAGCGATATTTTATACTTTTTTAGTCTGGAAAAGACAACGTTTGCCAAGGTTAGCGAGGGAAGGAAGCACATTTTAGATTTCACCCTGGATCAATTGGAGGAAGTGGTCGATCCAACCCAATTCTTCCGCATTAACCGAAAATACATCGTTTCGGCTGCGGCGATTCAAGACATGGTTAGTTACACCAACAGTCGTCTGAAGCTAGTGCTCAAAGGATCGGACGATTCTGATGTTATTGTAGCCCGCGAGCGCGTACAGGAGTTTAAAGATTGGCTTGACCAGTAAATTCGTTGTGGTTGATAAGCTTCTTTAAATCTTCAATATCAGTCTGCTTTAGGGGTTTTGTAATAAACTGAATTACATTCGGAAAAGTGAAGGCCTGAGACCTGTCCTTAGCGCTATTTGAGCTGGTAAGTACTACGATTTTCGACTTGGTTTTGATCAAATCAGGCAGGTCCTTGAAATTTTTCAGGAAGGAAAAGCCATCGACTTCTGGCATGTTCAAATCCAGGAATATGATGTCCGGAGCTTGCGTATGGCTTGCATTTCTCAACCAATTTAATGCTTCATCTGCGGATTTATACAACAAAAGCTCATTCGAGAAATCATAAACTTCCAAAAACCTTCGCTGAATAAAGAGATCGATATCACTGTCATCGATCAACACCGTCTTATCTACTAGTCTCGGCATAACTGTTTTTCAAAGGTGCATTAATAAACTTAATAAAAAAGTAGTCAAAAGGAGAAAAAATCACTTAAAATATAAATGTTCGTTTTAATCCTTTGAAAATTATGTTAAAATTGGAACTCTAAACCTAAGCATAACCATGAAATTTACGCACCGCATTAATTTAGTTTTTAGTACCCTGATAGCCATAGGTTTGGCCTCCTGCGGGTCTTCCAGTAGCGATAAGGATAAAAACTCGTCTGAATTCAAGGAAGCAGAGGAGAGCCTGAAAGAACAGATAGAAGAAGTTATCTACAATATCCCTTCACCTTCAGAAATTCCTTATTTATTACAAGCTACAGGGGCCGAATTTAATGAAAGCCTTGTAAATCCGCGTACAAAAGTCGACCAGTATGCCTCACGTACCGATAAGGCTGCGCTTAATCTAGGTGTGTATGCTGCAGACATCGGATACCTGAGTTCCTATGATAAAACCCAGGAAGCGATCGATTATCTCAATTCCACCAAAACACTGGCTGATAACTTAGGTATAATCGGTTCTTTTGATGTCGAAGTACTCCAAAAATTTGAAGCCAATATTTCGAATAAGGATTCATTGACTCGCCTCCTTGACCGCACCATAAAAAAAGCTGAAAATTATTTAGCCGATGATAACCGAAATAAATTATCGGCGCTTGTCGTGACTGGTAGTTTCATAGAAGGTCTTTATATATCCACCGGCCTGGTGAAGAGCTATCCTAAGGATCTCCTGCCAGATGATTCAAGAAATTTGGTGCTTACTCCCCTTATCCGGGTAGTGCTGGAACAGAAAAAATCCGTTTCTGACCTTCTGAAAATGTTGTCCAACATTGAGCAGAATGAACCAATTCCTACTATTGTGTCTGACTTAAAAGCTCTTGAATCTGCATATGCGTCATTGAATATTGAAGAACAGATCAAGAATAATAAGGCGAACATGGTGTTGACCGACAAAAATCTTATTGAGATTACAACCATAGTTGAAAAAATCAGAAAAAATATCACAGAGTAATCAGTCACTTAAACGATAATAAAATAAGGGATTGGGCTACCAGTTCCTTATTTTTTTGCCTTTATAGCAATTCAGTTATCTTAGCCATTCTGACTTAAACTTTAACATGAGCGAACAGTTACTTAAGGCTATTCTCCGTTTGTTCGCAGTAGTAGCGAAAGAAGACGAGGTAACGGATCAGGAACGCGAGCAAATACGAATGTTTCTGGAGGAGCACGTGAGCTATTCCGCGGTGGAATCGTACTTGAAAATGTTTGACGATTTTATTGGAAGTCTTCCTCCTAAAACCGGAGATATATCAACCCAAATCGGTAATGTAAACGACCTCTGTCAGCAGGTAAATTCAGACCTTACGCAAAAACAAAAGATCGTCATTGTCCTGGAGATACTAAACATAATACAGGCTGATGGAAGTATTTCGGAACGGGAGAATGAGCTAGTCGACACCATTGGCAAGAACTTTAAGATTGCTATTCAGGAACTTGCTGCTATCAAAACTTTTGTTTTGGGCAAGGAGGCGATGCAATTAGATCATTCACAAATCCTTATTATAGATCCTTCTCCGCCTCAAACATTTTCGTCATCACAACACATAGCCAGAAGTCATTTGAATGGCTTTATTGCTGTTCTGTATGTCGAGCAAGCGGAATTTTATTTCATCAAATACATAGGTGGCTCTGATGTATTTTTAAACGGCGTGCCGGTAAAGTCCGGCAGGATAACCGTTCTTGCTGTAGGGAGCATGTTGCGTTGGGATAAAGATGAACCGGTCTACTACGGTGATATTCTAAACCGGTTTAAAAAGTTTGGCCAATTCCCCAGACTTTCTTTCGAAGGGAAAAATATCAGCTTTAGATTCAAGAATGGAAGGCTGGGCCTGCGCAGTGTTAGCTTGTCTGAAGAGTCTGGAAATCTTATCGCACTGATGGGTGGCAGCGGTGCCGGAAAATCTACGCTGCTTCATGTACTCAATGGTTCTGAGCATCCTTCGGAAGGACAGGTATTAATCAACGGAATTGACATCCATAAAAGTCCGGAAAAAATTGAAGGCGTGATCGGCTTTGTACCTCAGGATGATTTGCTGATCGAAGACCTTACCGTATATCAGAATTTATACTATGCTGCAAAGCTGTGCTTTACTAACCTGTCTGAATCGGAAATCGATGCCTTGGTATTAAAGGTCCTCGAAGATTTAGGGTTAACGGAAACCAAAGACTTAAAGGTAGGATCACCGTTGCAAAAAACAATAAGCGGCGGTCAGCGAAAGCGCCTGAACATAGGGTTGGAATTGTTACGCGAACCCGCTGTTCTTTTTTGTGATGAGCCGACCAGTGGTTTGTCGTCTCGAGACTCTGAAAATATTATAGACCTCCTTAAAGAACTTTCCTTAAAGGGAAAATTGGTTTTTGCTGTCATCCATCAGCCATCGTCAGACATTTTTAAAATGTTCGACAAACTTTTGATTTTGGATACAGGAGGGTACCAGATTTACTACGGTAATCCGGTCGACTCAATTGTTTACTTTAAGAAGAGTATTAATCTGATCAATAGCGATGAAGGCGAATGCCATGACTGTGGTAATGTAAATCCAGAACAGATATTCAATATCATTGAAACTAAAGTGATCAATGAGTATGGATATTTTACGAATGAACGGAAAATTTCTCCTGACCAATGGAACACAATCTATAAGGCAAAATACCGACCCTTCTCCGTTGAAACATCAAAAGAGGTCCCGCATTCAACGTTAGACATCCCTACGCGTTGGAAACAGGCGCACCTTTTTTCCATGCGGGATATTCAAGCCAAGATTCACAACCGGCAATACATGATTATCAATTTGCTGGAAGCTCCCGTGCTTGCGTTTATTCTCGCATTCATTGTGCGCTATTATAATGAGAATGATAAGTTTTTAGGAGAGTATGTTTTCGCAAAAAATCTAAACCTTCCGGCTTATTTATTCATGAGCATAATAGTCGCGTTGTTCATGGGTCTCACCGTTAGTGCTGAGGAAATAATCCGGGACCGAAAAATCTTAAAGCGCGAAGCCTTTCTGCATCTGAGCCGAAGCAGTTACATCGTCTCTAAAATTTCAATTTTATTTATGTTGTCTGCCATTCAGACCTTCACATTTGTGCTGGTGGGAAATTTGATTTTGAAAATTGAAGGGATGTTTTTGCAGCATTGGTTTATTTTATTCACGACGGCATGTTTTGCCAACCTCGTTGGTCTTAATATATCCTCAGCGTTTAATTCAGCTGTGACAATTTATATCCTTATTCCATTGCTGTTAATACCGCAGTTGATTTTAAGTGGAGTGGTGGTGAAATTTGACAAACTAAACCCTCGCATTGGTAATTCGGCTACCGTTCCATTTGTTGGCGACTTGATGGCATCACGCTGGGCCTTCGAGGCTGCCATGGTCTCGCAGTTCAAAGACAATGAGTTTGAGCGGCAGTTTTATTTATACGATAAGACAATGGCCAATTCGGATTACAAAAAAGTTTACTTTATACCAGAGATCGAAACGAAGCTTCAATATTGTCTTAACAATATAAATTCAAAGGATGAAGGTGTTAAGGCGAAAGTCGCAGAAGATTTGTCGACCATCAAGAATGAACTTTCCAAAGAACTGGAAGAAACGAAGCAAAATCTTTCTGCAATGGATAATTTAATTCCAGCAAAATTTGATTCGGCGACATACGACCAGTTGTCAAAATACCTCGAAAGCTTGAAGAGATTTTACGTCAACAGATACAACGCGGCGGATCGCGAGAAGGAAGCGTTAATTTTTAAATTGACGAGTACACCGGAAAAGACTGCGATGTTTAACGGTTTTAGGGAAGCATATCATAATGAGGCAATCACTGATCTGGTGAAAAATACAACCGAGACTCATAGGATTATCGAAAAAGACGGTAAGCTTATTCAAAAGATATATCCGATTTACAAAGACCCCGATCCCGACCATGCGATTGATTTTGACGCTCAATTTTATATGCCGGCAAAGCATTTTATGAATGAAGATATCGATACATTCTATTTTAACACGGCGGTGATATGGTTTATGACATTGGTGTTAGCTATAGCATTGTATTTCGATATACTCCGCAAAATTATTGATGGGATAGGAAATTTATCGAGTCCCTACAGGCGTAAATAATTCAGAAAGATGTTCTTCGTCCTCTCGAAGCTGTTGAATTTTCTATTCTTACCTATTACTCAGGTTTTCGCTTGTTTTGTGCTTTACATACTCGTCAGGAAGCAGCCGTGGAAAAACCGTTTTCTGTGGATTGGATTTGTCTTGTTCCTTTTTTTCTCCAATGACTTTCTTTCTAACGAAGTAATGCATCTATGGGAAGTGGATACGAAGCCTTTTACTGAAATGCGTGAACATCAGGTGGGAATTGTTCTTACCGGATCGACTATTCCCTTTATTCAGCCCGACGATCGGGTGTACTTTCAGCGTGGAGCCGATAGGGTCACGCACACGATTCAATTGTACAAGCTGGGACTGATAAAGAAAATTCTTATAAGTGGTGGCAGTGGCAGGCTACTAAAACAGGATGAGCCTGAGGCCGATAAATTCAGGAAGGTAATGATCATGGCGGGTGTTGCCGAATCAGACATTGTAATTGAAAATAAGACGCGCAATACTTATGAGTCGGCGGGGGCTGTAAAAAACATTCTGGATTCGCTCAATTATACGTCGGAAGATTGCCTGTTGATAACTTCGGCATTCCATATGC
>DASQTN010000325.1:0-21751 GCA_035641895.1 Chryseolinea sp.
AGACCTCCAGCCGACGTTTCTCCACTTAGTCCCGCATTAATGATCCGTACAGCCTTCTCGCTTTTATTTAGTTTCTTTTCTACGAGCGCTGGAAAAGCTTCTTCGGTTGATAATCCATAACCAGCGGTAAGACTATCACCGTAAAAAAGAATTACTTTAGGCGCCGTAATTGGTTGAACAATGCCCACAAGCAAAGCGATAAAAAGCGTTTTTAACCCCATATGTATAAACAATTTGTCTTTTCCGTCAAACGGTAACAATTTTTGACCGAAAAACGTCTTTCAAAAGGTACTGATCAGCAAAAACCATGTCAACTCCTATTCTTCAATCAGAAAATCTCACAAAAATATACCGTTCGGCTGATAAAGAGCTTATGGTGTTGGATAATGTTTCTTTCAAGGTTGATCAAGGTAACTCGTTGGCGATTATCGGACCTTCCGGGAGTGGAAAAACGACATTGCTTGGATTATGCGCGGGTTTGGATACCGCTACTTCAGGCGTTGTGTCATTGATGGGATTTAAGTTGAATGCAATGAACGAAGACGACCGGGCCTACGTTCGGAATCAATACGTCGGTTTTGTTTTTCAAAATTTTCAGCTCCTTTCTACGCTAACGGCAGTTGAAAATGTCATGGTACCATTGGAGCTTAGGGGCGAACGCAACGTCGCACCGAAGGCCAAGGATTTACTCGACCGCGTTGGTCTGTCAGACCGGCTGCACCATTATCCGTCTCAACTTTCCGGTGGCGAGCAACAGCGGGTAGCGATGGCGCGGGCTTTCATTACTGATCCAAAAATACTTTTCGCGGATGAGCCCACGGGTAACCTAGATGAAGAAAATGCTACTCACATCACTGACTTGCTGTTCGGTATGAATACAGAAAAAGGTACCACCCTGGTCCTCGTTACGCACAACCTGGAACTTGCCCAGCGAACACAACGGATACTTCGCATGCGTGGGGGCAAATTGGTCGAAGAGTATCAGGTACCAAGTTTAAAAGTTCGGGTGTAGGATAAACAGCCAAGCATGATTGAGTACATCATCAAGTTAAAACGAGAGACTAAATCCATTTTCCGGGACCGCTGGGTTTGGGTGATGGCGTGGCGGGATGCACGGCATAATTTTTCCCGTTTGTTTTTATTCATGACTTCCCTCATTACGGGTATCGCAGCCGTTGTATCGCTCGACTCGCTCAATCATGCGCTCCAAAATGATATCGATCGCAATGCCAAAGAATTACTGGGTGCTGACCTGGTGATCAATTCCGATAAAAAATTTGATAAATCTCTACAGGTTGCATTTGATTCGTCAAAACTGGAACAAGCCTCGGAAGCCGACATGGCGTCCATGATATTATTTTACAACAGTAACAATCAATCACGGTTAATCCGATTAGTGGCGCTTTCCGGGCCCTTTCCATTTTATGGAGAAATTGAAACAAAGCCTGCTAATGCTTATGAGAAGTTATCACAAGGAAAATTTGCCATGTTAGACGAAACGTTGGCGAGTCAGTTCGAAGTTAGTTCTGGTGATTCAGTTAAGATCGGGAACGGTGTGTTCACAGTCGCAGGCACTGTTTCGAAAATTCCAGGTGGCGGAGGAATCATGGCATCGTTTACACCGTCTGTTTATATCCCGATGCAGGAACTGGATTCGACGCGGCTGGTTCAATTTGGAAGTCGTGTTAACTATAAAAAGTTTTTTAAAGTCAGTAGCGATGAAGAGTTGGATAAGACTATAAAGACATTTGACCCACTGTTAAAAAAATACGGACATTCGTATGAAACAGTGGAGCGCCGGAAGGAAGGTCTAGGCAGAGGTTTTCTCTCCATCTATCGTTTTTTTTCACTGCTGGCTTTCGTTGCGCTGATCCTCGGATGTATCGGTGTAGCCAGTTCGGTTCATATTTATGCGCGTGAAAAACGGGAAGAGGTGGCTGTACTTCGTTGTGTTGGGTCATCGGGCTGGCAGGCTTTCAATATCTTTTTCATCCAGATCTTTATCCTTGGGATTAT
This sequence comes from Chryseolinea sp., assembly GCA_035641895.1. Taxonomy (GTDB): domain Bacteria; phylum Bacteroidota; class Bacteroidia; order Cytophagales; family Cyclobacteriaceae; genus Chryseolinea. The sequence continues at coordinate 2,017 of DASQTN010000325.1, forward strand.
TGGAAGTATAATCGGCTCTCTTCTAGGGGTTGGTATTCAGCAAGTGTTACCCATCTTCTTAAAAGGGATGATCCCCTTTGAAATTGGATTTACACTCTCATGGAATTCGCTATTGCTCGGACTTCTGATTGGTACTTTAGTTTCAGTTCTATTCTCGATTCTTCCCCTCATTTCTGTTCGCTTTGTGCCGCCGTTAACGGTGCTTAGGGCGTCGCCATCCTCTAAGAGTAATTTTTCGAAAACGAAGGTGGTTGCGATAGCCTTAATTGCGCTATTCCCATTGGCGTTTGCAGCGCTTCAAACGAAAAGTATTCTCACAGGTACTTTTTTCTTCCTTGGACTGGTGGCAGCCCTCGGTTGTCTTACGCTGGTTGCGATTGGGCTATTGTACCTGGTGCGAAAGTTCTTTCCCACGCAGGCTGGATTTATTCTCAGACACTCACTATCCAGCTTGTTCAGGCCTAACAACCAGACGCGTGTTTTGCTGGTTACCATAGGGCTAGGCGCATTTATTATTTCAACCCTTAACATTATTGAACAAAGCATGCTGGGGCAGGTGGAATTTACTGGACAGGAAAATCAATCCAATACAATTTTATTCGATATCCAGCCAGGACAACGTGACGGTGTTGTCAATCTGATGAAGGAAAACAAACTCAAAATCAACCAGGTTGTACCTATTGTTACCTGTAGACTTAGTGAGCTAAAAGGAAAATCGGTCCCGGCAATTCAAAAGGATACCACAGATAAAATACCCAACTGGGCGCTAACGCGTGAATACCGTGTGACGTACCGTGATAGTCTGCATCATTCCGAGGAATTAATTAAAGGCGACCTGCAAAGTAGAAAGGCAGGTAAAGATTCAATTTGGGTAACGATGTCAGAGGGCATGGAAGAAGATCTAGAGGCTAGTATTGGAGATTCTTTGGTATTTGATGTTCAGGGTATACCGATGAAAGTCAGAATTGCAGGTATTCGAAAGGTGGACTGGCCGAAAGACCCACCGAACTTTATTTTTGTTTTTCCGACGGGTGTGCTGGAGAATGCTCCTCAAATATTTGTCACCGCTACGCGAATTGACAACCAACAACAGGCCAATAGTTTTCAGCAGCAACTGGTAATGCAGTTTCCAAATGTTTCGCTCATCGACCTTCGTTTGATCTTAAGCACGGTAAATGATTTGTTCAACAAGTTGGGATTAGTAATCAGGTTCCTCGCGTTGTTTAGTATTGTGACAGGCCTGGTGGTGTTGGCTGGGGCGGTGATCAACAGCAAATTCCTTCGTATGAAAGAGAATGTTCTACTTCGTACGATAGGAGCGAGGACACGTCAAATCATTAAAATCACTTTGATCGAGTATGCATGGTTAGGCTTGTTTTCCGCGTTGACCGGAATTTTGCTTTCACTCGGCAGTGGATTTTTGCTGGCAAAATTTTTCTTCGAGATAACATTCGCTTTTGACTGGCTTGAATTGCTTATCATCGGATTCGGCGTTGTGTTCCTGACGATGTTAATTGGATGGTTTAATTCCCGCGAGGTCATTAGTACTCCGCCGCTGCAGGTTCTGAGAAAGGAAGCGTGATTGAAGTGTTAATCGGTAATCAGGTAATCGGTAAGCGGGTGTGCTTCGTAGCGATGGAATGTAAGAGGTAATTAGTAGTTGGTAAGATGTACGTAACATTCTTTTCCGCTTTGTGAAACTTTGTGTCGGTGTGTCTTCGTGGCATTTTTGAGTCAGCAAGCCACCATCGTAACTTTAAAGTATTGCCGACATCGCCACTAAGACTCCAAGACGCCAAGGTTCACAAAGGTCGACACCCGCGTTTCGTTGTGTTTTCCAATTTATTTTCTAAATCAGCGATCATCGCGGCCTTGTAATTCTTCTTTACGTTATCAAGTTTGGAATAAGCCATCTTTATAAGTGTCGTGGGTTAGTTCCCAAAACATAATTTCATTTAGGCGATGGTCCACGAAATATTTAGCTTTTAGCTCCATCGAACGTTTATCATCATAAGTTATAAAAAATTTTTCCATTGGAGGTTGTACAATGAAGGTAGCTTTCTGTTGAGCCAACGCGTTTGGATTCTCTGTGCTGCCGCGCCTCAGTGGTTAAAAATCGTCATTCATCAACTGAATTTGTTTTAGCCTTTACAGCACATTTTTATGCCTTCACAGGACATGCGGCCGGCACCCATGTAATTACTTTTACCTGTAATTAAATTTTATCCCAAAATTTTAAAAATTATTACTATGAAAATTTCAAACATAAGAGATGCTTTCGGGCGCTCAGAATTTGTTGAAGTTGAAAAAAATGTAAGACTTCATGTCAGCGATGTTGGCGAAGGTCGTCCTGTCGTATTGATTCACGGATGGCCTCTTAGCGATGCAATGTATGAGTATCAATATGCGGCATTAATGAAAAATGGATATAGGGCTATTGGTATAACGTTGCGAGGGTTCGGTCAATCAGACAAGCCGTATGGCAAATATAACTATGACGTTTTTGCAGACGATATTAAAGTTGTGCTGGAGGAGCTGCAAATCGAGAATGCTGTTCTGGGTGGTTTTTCATTTGGAGGTGCCACAGTTATTCGTTTTGTTTCAAAATACAAGAATGAACACGTCAGTAAATTGGCTCTCTTTGGAGCAGCGGCACCTTGCGAGGTTCGCCGAGATGGTTTTCCTTACGGTCTTCCAATGGAAATTTTAAATAGCCTGATTGAACTTAATTCTGTCAACCGCCCACAGCTGATAGAAGAATTCGGGAAATTGTTCGCGGCTTCAGAAACGGGGTTACCAAAAAACATCTCTGGCTGGCTTGCAGGGATCCAACTTCAGTCTTCTCAATATGCAATGGACCAAGGGCTTCACATGATCAGGGATTCAGACCTAAGGGGCGATCTTGAACATATATCAATTCCCACTGCTATTTTCCACGGAAAACTCGACAAACTTTGCCCATTCGAGCTGGCAGAACAATTACATAAGGGAATAGTGAATTCAAAACTGATTGTGTTTGAAGCAAGCGGTCATGCCCTATTTTTGGAAGAACGGCTGAAATTCAATGATGAATTAATCAAATTCATTAAGGAGGATAAATTTTTTGTAAAAGATTTCAAGTCAACTGACATAAAGGAATTTGCCGACTAATACGAAAATAATATCCCAGCTGAAAGCAAAGAAATGCGTAACTTACTTCATAGGTGGAGGCACAATGTTCAACTTGCTAGAATTTGTCAGCGGCAACAGCATCTTTAAACAATTTAAAGTTAACGACCTCCTTTTCCTGGAATATAAGTGCGTAGCGGATCAATCCGCCGTTAAGGTGTGGTCAAAGTACAATTATTTTTTATATGTCGTGCGGGGCAAAAAAATGTGGCAAAGTGCTCGTGCTAAATACTGTGTTCGTGAAGGGGAGGCGATCTTTGTAAAAAAAGGAGCTAACGTTATACACCAGTTTTTTGAGGAAGGCTTTTGCTCGTTAATGATTTTTGTCCCTGACGACTTTATCAGCAATGTGGTCAAAGAGAGTTCTGCTTCGATATCAAAATGCACAGTAGAAGACACGGATACAGTGAGCTATGTGTACTTAGATGAAGTGTTGTCTGCTTATTTTCCTTCTGTATTGTCTTATTTTGCGAAAGAAAAACCACCTCCAGGAAATTTATTGGAGATAAAATTCAAAGAGCTAATACTTGATCTCTTGTTATCTCCTCCGAATGAGCCGCTTTGTAGCTATTTTAAATCATTGTGTGACAGAAGCAAAACGTCCATAAGGGAAATTATGCAGTCTAATTTCATTTACAATATGAAACTGGAAGAATTCGCGTATTTAAGTGGTAGAAGCATTACTTCATTCAAAAAAGACTTTGTAAATACATTTAATTGTACGCCCGGTAAATGGCTTCTAAAACGAAGATTGGAACATGCAAAATATCTTTTAGAAGTAACCGATAAAAATATTAATGAACTGATGTTTGAAACCGGTTTTGAAAATGCTTCCCATTTTATCAAGGTTTTTAAGCAGACCTATGGTCTTACTCCACTACAATTTAAAAAATCGATTATCGATATTCAGCACGATATGGTTAATACAAACCTTATATAAGAAATCTAGGTCATTACATATTGTGCACAACTATCGAGAACCCTTGTAATTCTTCTTTACATTATCAATGGTTTGTAACAATCCATCTTTATAAGTGTCGTGGGTTAGTTCCCAAAACATAATTCCATTTAGACGTTGGTCCACGACATATTTCGCTTTAAGATCCATTGAACGTTTATCATCATAGGTTACAAAAAATTTTTCCTTGGCATTGTACGCATACGGCGCCTTCACAACGTCATCCCAGTACGAGGTAAACCCCTGCACGCTCGAAATTTCCTTTTCAAAATCTTTGTAATTAACCCCTTTTTTAAATTTACCGGACTGGTATAAGCCGTTTTTTGTTGCCGCAACATTTTCCCATACTCGTCCATAGAATGCAGCACCGATGACAAGTTTACTGGGAGGAATGCCCAGCTTAATCAAATATTGTACAGCGTTGTCTGTGGATTCATGTTGTTCCGGCGAACTGTATAATCCTGTGTGATGTCCTGTAACGACTGAATTTCCGTTCACAAGATCGTAGGTCATCAGGTTCACACGGTCTACGATGCTCATTACTTCTTTCCATTCAACAGCGTCGTCTAAAAATTCCTGAAATCCCCCTGCTGCAAATGTGATTTCATATTTGTTTCCCAAAGTGCTTCGAAGCTCGCGGAGCAGCGCGGTAAAATTTTGCTTGTCTGCAGGCTTAAAGGCGTGGTCCGGATAGCCTTCGACTGCTGGATATTCCCAATCTAAATCGATTCCATCCGTTCCATAAAATTTGTTCAGATCAAGTACCGATTGCGAAAATTCTTTTCTTCCTTCGGCAGAAGAAAAAACGTCCGAACATGTTTTACACCCTCCCCAGCCGCCGAGCGACAATAACACCTTCAAGGAACTATTTCTTTTTTTCGCTGCCACCAATTTCTTAATTGACTGAGAATCCTTCTCATCATCCACGGTAAGCTTGTTGCCTGCAAGGTGACAAAAACTAAAAATAATGTGTGTTAATTTTTCAACGGCTAAACTGTCTACCTTCTCAGGACCACCGAAGTAATACGCTGTTACAGTAAAGTTATTCGCGGGCTGGGAATGGCAAACTATTACTGCAATACACAACATGGCGACAATGGCAGCACGTAAATGAAATCTCATAAAATATTTTTCGCTAAGTTCGTTAACACCCCTCTAGTCGCAATCTATTTTTTTTTAAATGGCAAGATTACTTACTTAAGTCGATTATGTCGGTGGACTTCAGAAATAAGCCAGCGCGGTTAACCCCCTCCAAAATAATCCAACAATCCTGTAAATCCTGTAAATCCTGGTTAGATTTGCACCTCTAAATTAAATACATTGAATTATTTATCTGCGGAATTAGTTGCCAAAACCTACAATGATCGTTGGCTTTTTAAAGATGTATCGCTCGGAATTTCAAAAGGAGAGAAGTTAGCACTGGTCGGGAATAATGGGGTTGGCAAGTCGACATTGTTAAAAATTTTAACCGGCGAAATTCACCCGGATATTGGGAGTGTAAGTGTGCGTCAGGGGATTCGGCTTGGACATCTTACACAAACACCCTCCGTGGATGAAAATCTTTCCGTAAAGGATGTCTTGTTCAGCGACTCCAATGAGATTGCAAAAGTTGTTAAAGAATACGAGGATTGCATCCACCATCCCGAAACGTCCGGAGATCGCATGCAAGCTGTGTTAGAGAAAATGGAAGAACTGAACGCCTGGGACTATGAAAATAAAGTTCATGAGGTCATTGAAAAACTTGGCGTTCCGGACATCGACAAAAAATTTGGTGAACTTTCAGGAGGACAAAAGAAACGTATTTTTCTCGCACAGCTGCTGTTGCTCGAGCCAGATCTCATTATCATGGATGAACCTACAAATCACCTGGATTTGTCGGCGATAGAATGGCTGGAGAATTTCTTATCGAGTCAAAGTATCACATTGATTATGGTTACTCATGATCGTTATTTCCTCGATAATGTTGTAACCGAAATTGTTGAGTTGGACCGCGGCCAGTTATTTCGGTATAAGGGTAAGTATGCATATTTTCTCGAAAAAAAGGCCGGTCGCGAAGAACTTTTGAAAATTGAGGTAACGAAGGCACGAAATCTTTTAAAGAAGGAATTGGAATGGATGCGGCGCCAACCAAGAGCGCGGGGAACCAAAGCAAAATATCGGATTGAGGCTTTTCATGAATTGGAAAAGAAAGCTTCGCAGGATTTAAAGAAAGACAAGCTTGAGTTGGATATTAAAGAGACGCGGCAAGGCGGAAAAATTCTGGAAGTCGAACACATCTCAAAACGGTTCGGTGATTTTAAGATCGTTGATGATTTTTCCCATGTGTTTAAGAAAAACGATCGTATTGGTGTCGTAGGCAAAAACGGAATTGGAAAGTCAACGTTCCTCGACATGCTCACAGGTAAAACCAAACCCGATAAAGGTTTTATCATGCCTGGACTAACAACGAAATTTGGATACTTTAGACAAGAATCCGTCGGCCTTAATCCAGCAAACCGCTTGATTGAAGAAGTAAAGGAGATTGCTGAATTTATTACCTTATCGGACGGGTCACAAGTTTCTGCCTCTAAGTTTCTCGATATTTTTTTATTCCCTCCTGAGAAACAATACAACTACATCAACAAATTAAGTGGAGGAGAAAAGAAGCGCGTGCAACTGCTGAAGCTTTTAGTGACGAATCCTAATTTTTTGATCTTGGATGAACCTACCAATGATTTTGATATTGATACCCTGAATGTCCTCGAAGACTTTTTGGAAAAATTTTCCGGTTGTCTCTTGTTGGTATCTCACGATAGGTATTTTATGGATCACTTGGTCGATCAGCTTTTCGTGTTTGAAGGTGACGGACAAGTACGGTTATTCAATGGTAATTACTCAGATTACCGAACTTGGGTTGACGAAAATGAATTGCATGAAGTTGCTGTTCCTGAGCCTGTGAAAGAACTTCCAAAGGTAGAGTCCGATACGAAGCGAAAACCCAGTTTTAAAGAAAAACAGGAATATGACAAATTACAGGAAGATATCGCCTCGTTAGAGAAACAAAAGGAGATGTTGACAGCTTCCATTAGCGGCGGGTCGACAGATCATCAACAGCTACAAAAATGGTCACAGGAAATCCAGAATATCACCGATCAGATTGAACAAAAAACCTTGCGATGGCTGGAATTAGCTGAAATAATGTGAGCCCGCTTATCCTTAAAAATGTTCCCCATGTCGGGAACACACACGCACGAACGAAATTAAGACCGTTGGATAAAAATTCATGTATAAAAATCGATTGAATAGTATAATTTTGGACAAACTTAATTTTCAATGAACCTGAACATAGACGCCGACAAGAAGAATACCTATGATGCTATTGTAGTGGGAACGGGTATCAGCGGGGGATGGGCAGCAAAAGAGCTGACCGAAAAGGGACTAAAAACATTGGTGTTGGAACGCGGTCGCATGGTAAAGCACCCTGATTATCCCACAGCAACTAAAAATCCCTGGGATTTCGAAAATGGTGGAAGACCAACGCAGGAAGATTTAAAGAATCAAGGAGTTCAGGCTCGCACCGGCTATACTATTCGTCAAGAGACAAAACACTGGTTTGTAAATGATTTAGAAAATCCATACACAGAAGTAAATCGGTTTGACTGGATGAGAGGATACCACGTGGGCGGAAGATCACTCATGTGGGGACGTCAAAGTTATCGATTCAGCCAACTTGATTTTGAAGCCAACGCCAAGGATGGTATCGCTATAGATTGGCCGGTTCGTTACAATGAACTTGCGCCATGGTATGATAAAGTTGAGCAATTTATTGGTGTAAGTGGCCAGGTGGAAAACCTTCCAAACCTTCCCGACGGCAAATTCTTGCCGCCAATGGAATTGAATTGTGTTGAGCTGGATTTGAAAAAAGCTGTAAAGGATAAATTAGGACGACTTATCACCATTGGAAGAACGGCGAATGCTACGGCAGCCCTGCCTCATAGTCCACAACGGGGTACCTGTCAGTATCGGAACCTATGTTCGAGAGGCTGTCCCTATGGCGCATATTTCAGCAGTAATTCGTCTACATTACCAGCAGCGGAAAAAACCGGTAATATGACTTTGCGTCCTTTTTCTATCGTATATGAATTGATCTACGACGAGAAAAAAGGCAAGGCTACAGGTGTAAAAGTCATGGATGCCGAAAGCGGAGAACAGATGGAATTTTTTGCTAACGTGATTTTCCTTTGTGCTTCGACATTTGGCTCGACATTTATCATGATGAATTCAATTTCAAATCGTTTTCCCAATGGATTTGGAAATGATAGCGGTGAATTGGGTCATAACATCATGGATCACCATCTGAGTGTTGGCGCGAGTGCCGACGTGGATGGATATGATGATCAATATTATTTTGGACGACGCGCGAACGGCATGTACATCCCGCGTTACCGTAACATAGGAAACGATAAACGCGATTACATTCGTGGATTTGGATATCAGGGCGGTGCGAGCCGTCAGGGCTGGACCAACATGGTAAAAGAGATGAGCATTGGAGCTGGTTTAAAAGAAGCGGTAGCTAAGCCAGGAAGTTGGACGATTGGAATGGGTGGTTTTGGAGAGATATTACCGTATCACGACAATAAGGTCACCCTCAACAAAGACAAAAAAGATAAACACGGATTGCCCACACTTACCTTCGATGCCATTTTACGTGACAACGAATTGAAGATGCGGAAAGATATGGCAAATGATGCAGCTGAAATGCTGGCAGCCGGCGGCTTCAAGAATGTAAAGACCTATGACCGGGAAATTGGTATCGGGCTAGGCATTCATGAAATGGGTACGGCCCGCATGGGTAAGGATCCTAAAACTTCTGTGTTGAACAAATGGAATCAGGTGCACGCGTGTAAGAATGTGTATGTCACCGATGGTTCCTTCATGACATCCGCAGGTTGTCAAAATCCATCATTAGGTTACATGGCCTTTACGGCAAGAGCTGTTGACCATGCCGTTAGTGAATTAAAGAAACAAAATATTTAAAAAGAGGATATTTATATGGATCGTAGAGAAGCATTAAAACGAACCGCTTGGATCATGGGTGGAGCTGTTTCAGCTCCTGCCATCATGGGTATATTGAAGGGATGTGCTGCCAAGCCTACCATCGATTGGACACCCGTTTTCCTATCCTCTGAACAAGGGGCTTTGATTTCACAAGTAACTGAAATCATCATTCCGAAGACCGATACTCCTGGGGCAAAGGATGTTGGTGTTCCGGGATTTATTGATCAGATCGTAAAAGAATGCTACAAGAAAGAGGATCAGGATACATTCCTCAAGGAATTGCAGGCATTTGATGATGCAGCTAAAAAAGAATACGGTGATCCGTTCATAGAGCTTGATGCCGAACAACAAACTGCATTTGTAAAGAAAGTTCACGACGCTGCAGTGAACACAGAAGATACCGGAACCCCGCCACAGCGTCCATTTATTCTTAATTTGAAGGAACTTACCATGTTGGGATATTTTACTTCGGAACCTGGCGCGACACAGGTGCTTCAATACAATGCAGTGCCAGGCGCTTACAAAGGTTGCGTGCCGGTAAGCGAGGCTGGTAATGGGAAGACTTGGGCTACTTAGGCTAGTTTCTAGGTTCGAAGTTTGAGGTTCGAAGTTTTGTGAAACCTCGAACTTCCAACCTCGAACCTCAAACTAATTTTTCGGGGGTGGAGTGATCATAATATGAGCACGATGTGTTCCTGGATCCATGATCCACGGCATGCCTGGAGCATCCGGCTTTAACGGCAGTCCGGTGCTTTCAGCAGTGGCCCAGGGAATGTAGACGACATAGCGTAAATTGCCATCCTTCACTTCTCCTGTAGTCCGATTGAACTGCTCATCTTTGGCAGAATAAACATACAACGATGTCGGTTGTAAGGGCATCGCAAGTTTTTTATCCTTCACTTCCTTTTCACGGATATCAAAAATTTCCTGAAAAGATTTTCCTTCTTTTTTCAGTTCACGCCCACGTGCCATAAACGGTTCGAGGTCCTTATGATAGCACGAAACATTTAGACCCGGTTGATTAGGATCATCCGCCAGGCAAACCATTTCGTTTTCACCTTTTCTCAGAACAATAAATTCACCTTTATCCGAGTAGCCGTATACCATAGCCTTTTCACGTAAAGCTTCCGGTGACGCCAGAATGGCTGTAGCGATCTGAACTTCTTTTGTAGGAATATTTTGTGCAAGACACGCGCCTCCACAAAATATAATGCTTAGTAGTAATTGATTTTTCATGAGTGTTACGATATATCTGTTGAATAACAATTGAATTGACTTTATCATATTGCGGGAACTTAAAGCTTGAAACTAGAAACTCGAAACTAATTCACCATCCGATACCATAATCTTCTCCATGATTGCTCGACCCGCCCCAAAAACTGCCATGCTTCCAATCAAAATAAATTGCATTAATTGGACCAGACGTTCTATCATCGAAAGATAATCTATAACCCATACCAAATAATTCCTTCCGTATAAATTCTGGTGTAGTGCTATGTAACAAAATCGCGCCAGGTTGTGGTTTTCGATTTTCATCCCCTAATGACAAATACAATTGAAAAGTATTGATGTTCGCCGCTTCTGTAGCTTCCTGCACATTCATACCGAACTCAACCACATTCAGAAAAAACTGAAGTAAGTTCTGATCTTGAGAGTCACCCCCCTGGACGGCGAATGACAGGAAAGGCTTTCCATCTTTTAACGCAAGCGTCGGTGTCAGGGTAACCCGGGGTCGTTTACCAGGAGCCACCACGTTGAAGGGATTTAGTTTGGGATCGGTGACAAAACTTTGCATTCGTTGACTCATCCCGACGCCCGTTTTGCCAGCAATACAGGCAGGCATCCAACCCCCACTAGGTGTAATTGAAATAACCCATCCTTCTTTGTCAGCAGCTTCGACAGATGTCGTACCCAGCCAAAAATTCTGCAAATATTTTTCATCCATGGGATTGGCTACAGGTGAAGCTGCAGATGTTTCCGTCCATAGTTTCAGGAAGTCCTGGTATGGATTAACTTTTCCTTCATAAGGGTAGGGGTCACCCGGAGAGGCTTTTGCATTATTTTTATTTTCATTGATAGATTTGGCGCGCTCTTTTGCATACTCCTTCGAGAGCAATCCTTTAATAGGTTCTTCCGGGGCCACGGCAGGATCTCCATAGTAGAAGTCCCGGTCAGCGAAAGTGAGATTCATAGTTTGGTATAACGTATGGATATATTTGGTTGAGTTGTAGCCCATTCCTTTAAGATCGAGATTCTCCAGGATGTTGAGCGCCTGCAGCATCATTGGACCTTGCGTCCATTGCGAAAGCTTGTAAACGTCGATGCCTTTGTAATTCACTTTCAACGGCTCTTCAATTTTCACTTTCCATTGCGCTAGGTCACCCGTTGTAATGAGCCCTCCCTGTTCCTGGCAACCACGTACAAATTCAGTCGCGATATCGCCCTTATAGAATCTGTCATTTGCGGCATAGATGGCTTCCTTTCTGCTCTTTCCCTTTTTGAGGGCTAGCTGCTCGGTCTCAACCATTTTTGAGAGTGTTTGTAATAGATCAATTTGCTTAAAAATTTCCCCTGCTTCAGGCGCTTCGCGTTCCTCTCCTAAATGGGGGAGAAACACCGCCTTTGAATAAGGCCATTGTTTGATCATTTCCTTCCCGCGCTCCATGCTGTTAGCGGCTTGTGCCTCGATGGGGTAGCCGGCAGCTAGTTTCATAGCGGGTGCCAATACTTCTTTCAGACTTAAGGTTCCATATTCGGCAAGCATGGTGCAGATGCCTCCTGGCGTTCCGGGCGTGACGGCAGCTAACGGACCGTATTCGGGCGGATAGTTCATTCCCTTCCCTTTGAAGAACTCTGGCGTGGCACCAGTGGGTGCAACGCCCAGTGCGTTAATTCCAATTACTTTACCAGTTTTTGGATTATAAATCAAGGCTTGCGTTTCGCCGCCCCAGCTTAAAACGTCCCACATCGTACACGTTGCAGCGAGCATTGCGCAGGCTGCATCAACCGCATTGCCACCCTTTTGAAAAATCATAGCTCCGGCCGTAGCTGCCAGTGGTTTGCCTGTTATAGCCATCCACTGATTGCCATGTAACACTGGCTTTTGAGTTCCTCCGGGACGCGCGTTAAAAGTTTGTGCCAGTAGCTGCAGCGTTAGTATCAGTGTAAAGCCCGATAGGAGGAGTTTTTTCATCGTAGTGTGTAGTCTAACCTCGAAATGGTTTGAAACTTCGTCCGAAGCGTCATACGAATCTAATACGATGAACAGCGGAAAGCAAAAAGCTTAAGGCAGAAAGCTAGGGTGTGCTAACCTGCAAGTGACTGCAAGGAAAATATTAGCTTTCAGCAGTCAGCATAAAGCAGACAGCTTATCCCAGCCACCTCGAAACTTTAAACTCGAAACTCGAACTGAACCTCAAACTTCAAACCTCGAACTAATCCAAGTCTAGGAGTTCGAGAATCTCATTCAAAACTTCATAATCTTTCAGTCCGGGTTTGAGTTCTCTACCTCCTTTAAGAACCACGCCTGCGACTTTGTTATCGTTCAAAACGGTTTTAACATCTGCCTTTTCGTGGACTTCGATGAGCAAGGGGAAGGTTGTTTCGAAAGGCTTTTGGCTTATCAGGTATGCCGGTTCAACGGCCAGGCTTGCAAGATCGTCGGTTTGGTTTACCGTTAGCACCAGCGGCAGTGGGAGGGTTGAAAACATCGCCAATTCCTGCAAGCCCATTTCGAGGTAATCGGGCTTGAATTTTTCGAGAATTACGGGCAAATCCTCCGCGTTTTGCAGACCGTACACCTCAGCAACTACTAAAGGACCCGTAATCCATCCGCGAATTTCCTGGAATTGTAAAGGTTCAATGTAATTTTCCTGACCCTCCACGGCCCGGAATCCCAGCATATCCGCGCCCATTCCAGCACAATACCGAGCATCGCTGAGGTTCGTAATACATCCAACTTTTACGAAGGTCTTGAGTGGCATAGTTTTAATGTCTAATAAAAAATAACTTTGCAGGGTTTACGTTCAAGGTGCTGACCGCATTTAGGGAGGCCAAATAGCGGAAAAACATATTATCGGTGAAGCATTTTTTAAAATTTTTGATCGCATTGGTTGCCATATCGGCTATATCATGCGATTCATCTGACGAAAATCCTCCTTTCGACACCGGCAAAGATTATTTTCCGCTGAAAAAAGGGAATTTCCAAATCTATGATGTCACGAGCATAGAATATACCCTGGGCGTACCAGAAACGCTTCGATATGAGTTAAAAATTACCACCACCGACTCCTTTCCAAATCCGGACGGCAATTATACATACATTTTATACCGCAGCAAGCGTAATGAAGGTGCCAGTGAATTTTCTTATCTTGATACCTGGTCAGCGAGAATGGACACGCGCGAAATAGTGATGAACGAAGAGAATACCACATTTTTTAAAATAAAGTTGCCTGTATCGAAGGGTGACGAGTGGGACGGAAACCTCTACAACAATAAGGGCGAAGATACCTACACCATGGAGGACGTTAAAATCCCTTTCGATGTTAATGGCGCAACCTTTGACGATTGCATTGTTATCAACCAAAATGATAATCAGGATTTTGTCGTTACGTTAGATCAGCGGAAGGAAGTCTACGCAAGAGATATCGGATTGGTCTATAAAGAAGTTCGGGTGCTAAACTATTGCACCGTTGGATCTTGCCTCGGGGAACAAGAAATTGAGAGCGGTGTGATCTTGACACAAACCATGAAATCGTATGGTGTGGAGTAGAAATAAGCTGCTGATCATCCTGCTATTTTGTGCTTCCACTGGTTGGGCGCAAGTCAATCGCTACCTGGTTTTTTTCAAAGACAAGAATGGAATTCCTTATACGGTTAACGAGCCGACGAAATTTTTGTCACTTCAATCCATAGAGCGGAGAGTTGAACAAGGGATATCCATTTCACCGGAAGATCTGCCGGTGAATGAGAATTACGTACAAGGTGTCCGAGGAGTAGGTGCGAATACTTTTTTCACAACTAAATGGTTTAATGGCGTATTGGTCCAATGTGACGCCTCATTAATTCCTGCGATTCAGAATCTGCAGTACGTTGATCGCGTTGAGTTTGTAGCTCCGAACGAAAGATTGACCGGCAGTCGAAGACGAACCGAGTTGAAAACGAAAGATCTAAAAACGGCGTCCTCAACACAGGTCCAATTGCACATGATTGGCCTGGATGAAATGCATGCCACAGGGAACAGGGGAGAGAATATCGTTATCGCGATTTTTGATGGAGGTTTTCAAGGTGTAAATTCTGGTGCTCCCTTTCAACATATTTTTAATGAGAACAGAGTTAACCTTGAAGTGTCTACAGATTTTGTAACGAATAGCGATAATGTTTTTCAGTTCGATGAACATGGCACCGAAGTTTTTTCGGTGGTCGCCGCTTATCAGGACGGATTTTTTACCGGCGGATCATATGAAGCAAATTATCAGCTTTACGTAACAGAAGACGTAGTTGGCGAATATCGTGTTGAGGAATACAATTGGCTGTTTGCTGCGGAACGCGCAGACAGTGCAGGCGTTGATGTTGTTAACTCTTCCCTCGGTTATTACGATTTCGATCAGTCATCTATGAACTATCCCAAAAGTGCAATGGATGGAAAGACTACAGTTGTAAGCAAAGCCGCGCAAATGTTGGCGGACCGAGGGGTTATAGTTGTCTGCAGTGCGGGTAACGAAGGCGGTCTTTCCTGGCAGCTTATAACGGCGCCGGCAGACGCAGAAGATGTTTTGGCTGTTGCCAACGTAAATAGCGCGGGTGTACGCGCAGGTTCCAGCTCCATCGGTCCTGCTTCTGACGGAAGAATTAAACCTGATGTGGCAGCATTAGGTGTGAACACCAGCGTCATAAAACCTAATGGTGCGTTGGGTACAGCATCAGGAACTTCATTGGCAGCTCCACTCATAACGAGTCTGGCTGCAGGCGTGTGGCAACGGTATCCTGAGTTAACGAACGTAGAAGTAATCGATGCTATTCGCAAGTCTGCATCACAAGCATCGAATCCGGATAATTTAATAGGCTATGGAATTCCCAATTTCAAAGCGGTAGTAAACTATGTTGAGCAATCACACCAGGAGAATGTATTTGACGTTTACCCTAACCCCATCACGCACGATTCAGTTACCATCAGACCATTTGATCCTATCCAGGTCGGTTCCTGTAAAGTCGAGGTGATTTCCTCACAAGGGCAAAAAATATATGAAGCGTCTGTCAGCTTCTCATGGGAGAATCGCACGTATACTTCTTACGTTACGAATCTGTCAGCAGGTATTTATTTTATGCGCATCTGGTGGGGCGACAAACATTATACTTTTAAGGTAGTTAAAGTCTGAAAAATTTTTACCGAAGTTCTCCACGGAAGGCTTTCATTTTCGCGACATTTTTAAGCAATTCGATTTCTGAGTACCTTTGGCCGTTCAGACTAAAGTTGAAGCGCAAGCTCAAAAATATTATTACATGCCTACCCACTTAGTAGCTCCTTCCATCCTCGCCGCTGATTTTGCTAACCTGGAACGCGAGGTAAAAATGATCAATGCAAGCGAAGCTGATTGGATTCACGTCGATGTGATGGACGGAGTATTTGTTCCCAATTTTTCTCTCGGCATTCCGGTTGTTGAAGCGCTAAAGCGTCATGCAAAAAAACCGTTGGATGTGCACTTGATGATTGTCAATCCAGAGCATCATGTAGAAGCCTTTCGGCACGCTGGCGCGGATCATATTTCGGTGCACGTTGAGGTATGCAAACATCTGCAACGAAACATTCAACAAATTAAATCGATCGGGTGCAAAGCAGGTGTAGCTATCAATCCACACACGCCCATAATCGATCTCGAAAATATTATTACAGAAGTTGATTTGATCATTGTGATGTCCGTGAATCCTGGCTTTGGAGGCCAAAAGTTTATTGAACATACCTATCAAAAAGTCGCACAATTAAAATCTTTGATTTTGCAAAGTAATGCAGTGGCGAAGATTGAAATCGATGGGGGAGTAAATATGCAAAATGCGCGACCATTGCTGGAAGCCGGTGCTGACGTACTGATCGCAGGTAACTTTGTGTTTAGCGCGAACGATCCAACGGATATGATCAGGCAACTAAAGCACATTTAATCCGTAATTATTCACAATCTCGCTGATAGTCAGCATGATCTTTTCGGCAGGATTTTTGAATTTATAAGGATCAAACCTTGGATCGAACACGCCCCAACAATTGGAACCCAACACTCAACACTTTAACAAATGAAAAGCTTTCTTTGGATCACGGTAATCGTTGCATGTATCTCTTGTCAAAGCAATAATGTTACGCGCATCGATCCTCAAACTCAAATTGACCTAAGCGGCCGGTGGAATGATTCGGATTCCAGGATGGTTGCAGAGAAGATGACCAATGAGCTTTTTGCTTCCGAACGATTTAAGGAGTATGCAAATGGAAATGGCAAAAAGCCGACCATCATTGTCGGATTGATCAAGAACAAAACCACCGAACACATAGACGCCTCTAATTATATTAAAAAATTCGAGCTGGCCATTTATAATTCGAATGTTGCTGACTTAGTCGAGTCCGACGAATTTCGAGATAAGCTCAGACAAGAGCGCGCTGAACAACAAGACTTTGCTGATCCCGCAACGGTAGCCCAATGGGGCAAGGAAACTGGCGCCGACCTTATGCTCTTTGGGGAAATGTCATCAGAGATAGATACGAACAACAAAAGCCGTGTTGTAAATTATATCACGACGCTTTTTCTTACTGATATTGAGACAAACAAACGTATTTGGTACGGTCAGCATGAGATAAAAAAGTTGGTCAAGAATTAATGAATAGGTTTTTTAAAGCGAACGCAAACCAACTTCCCGAAAGTTTCAAACTTTCGCGCAGATTATATTTTCGTTGCGCACTTCTATCTATCGCCTTCTGTCTGAGTGCATGTGCCACTTATTATCAAAGTCACGTAGATTTTAATAGCGAGTTTGAACACGGCGATTTAGGCAAAGCCCTCGAAACACTGAAAAAAAAGGAAAGCGAAGGTGACGGAAAGACACGATTTCTATACAACGTGAATAAGGGATTGGTACTCTCCATTCTCGGCGAATATGAGGAGAGCAATGCCTATTTTGAAAAAGCGTTTCTTTTTGGTGAAGATTACCGTGTCAACTATGTTGCTGAAGCTACTTCTTATTTTACTAACCCTAACGTTGCTGCCTATCGCGGCGAAGATCATGAACACCTGATGGTCTTATACTTCAAAGCTATCAACTATCTCAAGATGAATAAGCCCGAAGAGGCATTAGTGGAATGCCGTAGGCTGAACATTCGCCTGAATCAATTGAACGACAGGTACATTTCTGAAAAAAAATTTCAGCGAGATGCATTTATACATACCCTGATGGGAATCATCTACCAGTCGAGTAAGGATTATAACAATGCTTTTGTCGCTTACCGTAATGCTGTCGAAGTATATGAAAATGAGTATGCCAGGATGTTCAACATGCAGGTACCGCAGCAACTTAAGATAGATCTTTTAAATACTGCGAAATGGACCGGGTTTTATCAAGAGTTTGAAGATTTGAAAATAAAGTTTGACATGCCGGATTACATCCCGTCAAGGCCAGATGCTGATTTGATTTTTTTCTGGCACAACGGACTGGGCCCTGTAAAGGACGAGTGGAGTATTAATTTTCTTATTCATAGTGGCGCAGATAATACGATGGTCTTTACGAACGAAGCGTTGGGATTGAACTTTCCATTTGTTGTTACCGAATCAAAGGACCGTTCTGACTTAGCAAAGCTTGAAGTATTCCGTGTCGCTTTTCCCCGATACCGCGAGCGTGGATTATATTTTCAATCGGCTTACCTCCAGCTTGACTCAAATAAATATGGTTTGCAGTTGGGCGAAGACATCAACAAAGTTGCTTTTCATAGTTTAAACCAACGCATGCTCCAGGAATTCGGAAAGGGATTGTTACGCGCTGCTTTAAAGAAAGCGGCCGAGCATAGTCTGCGTAAGGAAGACGACCGTCTGGGTGCGCTTATCGGAATTGTAAACGCCATTACCGAAAAGGCGGACACCCGAAACTGGCAGACTTTGCCTCACAGTATTTTTTATTCCAGAGTTCCATTGAAAGAAGGGGCAAATGCAGTAACGTTTACCATAGAAAGTAATAATCGACGGGATATCGACTATAACTTCACTTACACGGCAAAAAAAGATCAAACACTTTTTCATACCTTCTCATCGTTAGAAACAATGGCGGGGCCATATCGATATTACTAGATAGGATCATTCGCGAATTTGACTTACCTTTAGCGCCAATGGCCAGACTATGAATGGCTTACATTTTTTTAACTCGAGAGATTTAAATCTTTTTTTCTGAAGCGTCATATTTTCATATCCGCGCTGTTACTCTGTAGCCTTGCAGCTTTCACAGATGCGTTCGGCCAATATGAAAACGAAACTGATGCGACTGTGCCACTAGATTATTTTTATATTAAGCGGCAGGGCAGTGGTGCACTTCGTAAAATTCTTAGTAAAGTAACTTTTGGATTGAGCACCGGCTATGGTAGCACAACCTTCAAACATGAACTGGATGGTTTCGGAATTCTACAAAATCCATCTGCAGCACCAAGGTTATTTCAACCGTCAAACATTACTGCCGGTTATTCCAATTGGTTCAATGCAGCAATACCTGCGACGAATACAGTTCAAGCCAGTTCTTTCCTGGTGAATGCAGACACAACAACGATAGGATTCAAAAGTAAGGCGTTTAATATTCCACTTCGCGCAACACTGCACGTCGAATTTGACCGCTACCGGATTGGCGGAGGATATTCCTTTGAGTACACGAACCTGGGCGACTTCAAACCCACTAGTTACAGCGACAGGATCAATAATTTTTCACCTGAAGTTTCAAGTTTTTTCTTAAAGAAATATTTTCTATCGCTCGGTGGCGCAGTGTACCGGTACTATGAATACCTGGTGGTCGTCGACGCTAATATTGGTGGCTATAAGTTGGGAAAAGATTTTGATTCAGGATCAATTAAAAAAGGCGTGTTCATGAATCTTGGGGTGACGGTCGAACGGGAGATGTCGGAATATTTTAAGTTGTTCGTTCGTCCATCATATGAGATTAAAAGTTATACGCTGAATTTTGCCGAGACCGGCCAAAGCATTAATCACAAGTTCAATGCTTTTTATGTGAACGTGGGTGCCACATACCGCATCCCGGAACTTCGAAGATGTTTCTTAAAGACTTGCAAAGCACAGATGAATCATGCCCATGGCAACAGGGAGTATCGAAGTCGCGTGCACCCCATTTACAAAAAGCAAAATCCACACTATGGGGAAAATCACCCCGTTATTATTAAGTATAAGGGAAAGAATAAAAAGAAACTGAATCCTTATTAAAACAAAAAGCTTAAAGCTTAAGGCTAAAAGCTGTTACTGGTTATTGAACGTGACTTCGATTGAAAATGGAGTTGCGCGATTCAGCGATCAGCTTACAACAGTCAGTTGAAAGTTGGGAAACATC
>DASQTN010000326.1:0-3582 GCA_035641895.1 Chryseolinea sp.
CTATTTTTACCCACCTTTGATTTTTTATGGCTGTACAACTCGCTGCTGCGATTACCTCTTTTGTTATTGCCTTCTTAATCGTTCCGGTGATTATTAAATATTCACTCCGGAAAAATCTTGTTGACGTTCCGGGACGAAGAAAAATTCATAAAAAAGTTACCCCCTCGATGGGAGGTATAGCCATTTTTATCGGTTTCTTTATTTCTTCGCTTATTTGGATAGATATTCCGGGCTTGTCCATTATAAAGTTTATCATGGTCGCCTTATTCGTTATTTTTTTCATTGGTGTCCGTGACGATCTTGTTCCTTTACGGGCAATGGTAAAGTTAATGGGCCAGATCATGGCGGCTTCATTGGTTATTTTTTTGTTTGATCTTCGGATTGCAACATTTTATGGACTGTTCGGCATTTATGAACTGCCAGAAATTGTCAGCTACATTGTAACGTATTTTACCATTATTGTCATAACCAACTCTTTCAACCTGATCGATGGACTTGACGGACTAGCAGGCACGATCGCTATAGTTGCACTCTTGGCGTTTGGGATTTGGTTCTTTTTAATCGGCGATCGGATTTTCTCTATTCTTGCATTTTCGATGTTAGGAGCAATTTTCGCCTTTCTCATCTTCAACTGGGAACCTTCAGAAGTATTCATGGGAGACACAGGAGCGCTGGTGATCGGAATGATGCTAGCAATCTTATCTATTCACTTCATCAATACCAATTATAGCCTTCCAGCCATGACGCCTTATAAATTTAATGCGTCTATTGGTACTGCCGCGTGTATTATTATAATCCCGTTGGTCGACACACTGCGCATAGTAATTTTAAGGCTTTCTAAACGACAATCTCCCTTCCACCCTGATAAAAGTCACGTCCATCACGCTATTATGCGGCTTGGAATGAGACATAGCCAAACAACTTTAATTTTGGCTGCTGTCCATATACTTTACATCGCCCTTGCGCTGATTTTCAACCACTTGGGCGATGCATACGTGCTGTCGGGTGTGATCGTAATCTCATTTCTCCTTAGCGTTTCTCTAGACAGGTTGATCATAAATAAGCTCTAGAGTGGCCATGCCCGAAAGGAATTGATGCGTTTTCTTGTCAAAATATTAATTTTACCTTTTGATTTGATCACTAATGGAAGAACGAATTCACCGTTTACTTGATGAAGTTAAAGCGTATTTCGCCCAGGATAAGAAGGACCTGGAGGCATTTCGCATGAAATACATCAGCAAAAAGGGGGAGATAAGTGAGTTGTTCGATGAGCTAAAAAAGGTTTCTTCAGATCAGAAGAAAAATGTGGGCAAGGTTTTAAACCAGCTCAAACAAGCGGCTGAAGCCAAACTGGCTGAGTTGACCGAAAGTTTAGACTCGGCGCCGGTAACTACCGAAAGCATTGATCTGACATTACCTCCTGTACCCAACGAAATCGGGAACCTTCATCCACTGACGTTAACTCGATATAGAATTATCGAAATTTTTGAAAGGCTAGGGTTTAATGTGGCGGATGGTCCTGAAATCGAAGATGACTGGCATAATTTCTCCGCCTTAAATTTTCCGGAAAACCATCCCGCACGCGAGATGCAGGATACCTTTTTTGTTGAAAAAAAGGCTTCCGGCAGCGATGGCCAGGATATATTGCTAAGAACCCATACCTCCAATGTGCAGATCCGGATGATGGAAAAGCAAAAACCTCCGCTCCGCGCGATTATGCCAGGCAGAGTCTATCGCAATGAAGCTATCTCTGCCAGGGCCCATTGCTTCTTCCACCAGGTTGAGGGACTTTATATTGATAAAAACGTTGGCTTTGCTGATTTGAAACAAACCATCTATCATTTTGCCAAGGAAATGTATGGCAACGATATCAAGATCAGATTCCGTCCTTCGTTCTTCCCTTTTACGGAACCTAGTGCTGAAGTGGATGTTTCGTGTCTGATTTGCAAGGGCAAAGGGTGTAACGTTTGTAAACACTCGGGGTGGGTAGAGATTGCAGGGTCAGGTATGGTCCATCCTAATGTTCTGAAGAGCTGCAACATCGATCCTGAGGAATTTACGGGGTTTGCTTTTGGCATGGGAATCGAGCGTGTGACCATGCTTCGGTATCAAATTAACGATTTGCGATTGTTCTCGGAAAATGATATTCGCTTCTTGCGGCAGTTCCAGGCGGTCATGTAATGCGGGTAAAGACAAAGATGCAAGGATCATGTTGGAAAAAAGGAGGGAAAGGTTTGTACGAGTATGCGGCTAAATAATTTTTTTCAAAATATACAAGGACTGCTAAGCAGGATAGCCATCGTCTCGATTTTCCTTGCAGCATGTTCCCCGGATCTGAGCGATGATGAAATACCGCTATCTCATTTTCCGGATATCGTGATTAATTTAACGCTGCCTTCTAATATAGTCCTGGCAGCGAAAGGTGGTTACAAAGCAATTGACGACGGTGGTGTACGGGGAATCATTGTCTACTGTGAAGATGTTGGGATCTACCATGCCTACGAACGGAATTGTTCGTATAGCCCAAACGATGCTTGCGCTACCGTCGATGTTGATGCCTCAAGGCTATTCATGATAGACCATTGCTGTGGTTCTTCCTTCGACTTTAGAACCGGGCAGCCTATCGGCGGGGTTGCCTGGAGACCTTTACGCAAATTTCAAGCGATAGCCAATGGCTCCGAACTAGTGATCACAGAAGAGATAATTAACTGAAAATATCACGCAGAATTCCTTGCAGCATTGATAATTCCAAACATGCAGCGTAGTACCAGTTTTCGATAAAGCTTTTCGTATTGCGCTTCCGACTTATCCATCGAGCGTAACTGTTGCAGCGCAAATTGCTGAATGGTGATCAACGGCAGGACAATACGCTCACGAAGTTTTACCGAGTCCCTGTTCATGGGAGTATTTTCCATCAGCTCGCTAAGTCCTGAAACCTCAAGAATCATTTGTGAGGAAAGCTTATACTCGGCGAACATTTTTTTCCAAAGTCCGCTGAATTCTTTGTCCTTCGCCAGGTATGCGGTAGCCGGATAATAGGATTTCGTCAGCGACATCATGCTGTTGCTTAACAGGGTCCGGAAAAATAAAGATTGTTTGAAGAGCGTCTTCACTTTGGGAAGATTACCCTTCTTTTTCATTTCCATCAACGCCGTGCCTACACCATAAGATCCGGGAATATTTTGTTTCATCTGCGCCCACGAACCTACAAATGGAATAGCTCGCAAATCTTCAAATTTCAAACTTCCCTGACTGCGTTTGACTGGTCGAGATCCTATATTTATATCTCCAAAGAATGACAACGGCGTAATCTTTTCGAGGTAAGGCACGAACTTGGGGTGTTGCTTTAAATCAAGATATGCCTTGTGTCCCTCATGGGCGAGACTGTTCATGAGTTGGATTTCATCCGCTTTGAATCTATTTCTGTCGATACGGAATACATCATTTTCAACGCCGGCCGAGAGTAACTGCTCAAGGTTGAAGACGCATGAAACAGGCTTACCGAAATTTGAGCTGATGGTTTGGCCCTGAATGGTAACCTGTACCTCTTTGTCCTCAATTGTTTCCCCTAGCGACGCGTAG
>DASQTN010000327.1:0-5537 GCA_035641895.1 Chryseolinea sp.
TGTTTTTTCAGGTGAGGAAGAATGTTTTTCAGTATTGGCGTGATTGTTTTAAGTTCAGGCTCATATTTATTTTCATCAATTACGAATCGTAGTAGTGGTGACTGCAACGAAGCCGCGATATCGAGATATCGATGAAGATGTTCTTCTGTAAGTCCACGCGCACCCACCTCCAGCCGGATATTATTTTTATTTTTCGCATGACGAAGCGCCGAGAGTCGCTCGGGGGTGAAAGTGTGGAGCGGAACATTGTCTCCGATCTGAAGGCATTTCAATTCAAATTCAATGGTCTTCGCTACCAAATCTTGTTCGTCTAACCCTTGCGGAACACTATTTACACCGAAGGCCCAACCATAAGTAAAACTGCTGATCCCCAAGACCATCTGCATTGTTTTATACAATGTTACGTGATGGTTCACGGGATTGCATCCACTTATTTGCTAATTCTAGATGCTATTTTTGCATATATTTAAAGACGGTTCGTCAAAAGTGTTTAAAGAGAATATATGGTAAGGCAACTTCCTCAGAAGCCGCATCTGCTCAAAATTATTCCACCGCTGGAAAATTCTATCGTCGTAAAGGGAGACGATATTGCCTGGAATAACCCATGGCACTACCACCCCGAAATTGAAATTCTTTATTGTGTCAAAGGCAAAGGCACAAACTTTATTGGTAATTGCATCCGGACAATTGAGGAAGGCGAACTTTTGTTGTTGGGAAAAAACCTTCCACATACGCGTCAGCGTGACGCAAGATATTATCAAGAAAATCCGTCAGAAAAACCGGAGTCGGTTGTCATCCAATTTCGCGATGATTTTCTCGGTGAACAATTTTTTGAGCTACGTGAGTTTGGCCATATCCATAAATTACTTCAGCGCGCGAAGGTAGGTTTGAAATTTTATGGCAGCACGTTGGAGACAGTTGCACAGAAATTGAAAGGGATTAAGGCGCTTAACACCACCTCGGCAATTTTGGAATTACTCTCGATACTCGATATGCTCGCGCGTTCAGATGAATTTGACTTCCTTAATGCTGCAAATTATGTGAGTGATGCCCATGAGAAATATTCCCAGAAAATAAATAAAGTTTACCATTTCACGATTGAACACTTTCGGGAACCGATCTCGTTGGCGCATGTGGCGTCGCTGACAAATCATTCTCCTGCGGCATTTTGCCGTTACTTTAAGACGCGTACACGCAAAAGTTATTTCGAATATCTTACCGAGATTAGAATTGCCTATGCTTGTGAACGTTTGATGGAAGGCAATCTTGATGTAACACAGGTTTGTTTTGCGAGCGGATTTAACAATCTCTCAAACTTCCATAAGCAGTTTAAAAAAGTTATGAGCTTGACACCGAGTGAGTACAGGCACAGAAGTTTAAGAAAAGTGCCTCATTTTAGTTCCTGAGTTCGAAGTTCAAGGTTCGATGTTGGGAACCGTTCGTAGTCGAGTAGTGAATGTCGTATATTGTTGTTTGATCTGATTTTACTCGTAAGCTGTGCAGCATCTTAGTGAACCTTCGTGTCGTGGTGCCTTCGTGGCAAAATTTTACAATACAAATTAGTGTGTCTATGAAAACCAGTTTAGTGTTTCTCTTATTTCTTTTTCATGTCGTGTCTTATGGACAACAAAAGACTGCGCCTAGGCTGATTGTTAGGGGCGATGATATGGGTTTTAGTCATTCGGGAAATGTAGCACTTATTAAAAGTTCTTTGGAAGGAATTCAAACTTCCATCGAGGTTATTGTACCCTCACCATGGTTTCCTGAAGCTGTAAAAATGTTGGAGCAAAATCCGAAGATCGATGTAGGAATCCATGTCGCGCTTACCAGTGAATGGGACAACGTCAAGTATAGACCCGTTTCAAATAGCCCAAGTATAACCAACGCTGATGGATACTTTTATCCCTTTATTTATCGTAACAGCAATTATCCCGGACAGGCGCTAATGGAAAATAATCCAAAGATCGAAGACATTGAAAGGGAGATACGAGCGCAAATCGAATTGGCATTGAAAAAAATTCCGCGAATAAGCCATATGTCATCTCACATGGGATGTTATAATATGAATCCTGAAGTTCAGGCTCTTGCGAAAAGATTAGCAAAGGAATATAAGATCGATATCGAACCTTCTGAGCTGGGTGTTAAAGGTATCAGCTATAAGGGGCCAAAAGAAACTTCCGAACAAAAAGTTTGGAGCTTCATCAAGATGTTGGATGAATTGAAAGCAGGGGAGACCTACCTTTTTGTTGACCATCCGGGAATTGACACGCCGGAGCTTCGTGCAATTTATCATATTGGATATGAGGACGTGGCAATCGATCGTCAGGGTGTCACAGATGCATGGACAGATCCGCGTGTGAAGGAGGCTATTAAAAAGAAAGGGATTCAGCTGATCAGCTATGCGGATTTGACGAAAAAGTAGGGGTAATTTAATCGCAGAGGTACGTTGAGGATAGGTGCACGCGGAGATCCGCGGAGCAAGCGTATATTTCTGCTCAGCGGATCTCAGCGCGTATTGGCTCTGGTATTTTTCTCTGCGATAAAATGCATTTGATTTAATCGATCTTACCCAGGGAAATAAGCTATGGTGACTGCACTTAAATTCTGTATTATTTTTACGCATCCTTCAGTATTTCCCTTATGAAAATTATCAATTGTACAAAGGACCATGCGCCGGCTATTCTTGATCTACTCAACGACGCTATTATTAACTCGACTGCCTTATATGATTATGCCCCACGGAGTATTGAAACGATGACTCCGTGGTTCGATGTTAAAATGAAAAACCACTTTCCCGTCATCGGTCTGGTAGACGACCACGGACTATTGATGGCGTTTGGAACCTATGGAACGTTTCGTGCGTGGCCTGCCTATAAATACTCCGTCGAACACTCACTGTACGTCCATCAAAGTCACCGTGGAAAAGGATATGGTAAAATGATCCTTCAGCAACTGATTCTGGATGCAAAGGATAAAGGTTACCACAATTTGATCGCTGGCATCGATTCGCAGAATATTACCAGTATAAAACTGCACGAAGCGTCCGGTTTTGTTTTTTGCGGACGAATCGAACACGCTGGTTACAAATTTTCCCGTTGGCTTGATCTCGATTTTTATCAGTTGCTGTTACCAACGCCGGAGCATCCGCAGGATGGATGAGGATTTATCTCCCGTCAAAATGGTTATGCATTCCCTCAATGGATACCTAAATCGAATAAAAAAGATTTTTACGTCTTCATGCAACTTTTACGCTACACTATATATCAATGAAGTGATAGCAAAATTTTTCCTGTGCGATTTTGAATCAACATGTTTTATTTCCGGACGCAGCTTCATTTGCTATCTGTGAAATACGCCTGAATGTTGATAAAAATTTTTTGGTCGAATTTTAGCTAGCACCCTTTTACCTCACAACCTTTCCTCTGGAAGCGACCTCTTCTTAAAGAATCCCAGTATTCTTTTGAAATCATTGTAACTAATTCGAACTATTTAAGTAAACCTTTTTATTAAAGTTTCAACCTATGAAAATCAAATTCAGCTTTCTCATTGCTGTGGCTTCGCTGTTTAGTTTTACCGCATCCATGGCACAGCAGGCAAGTGCTCAAAAAATTGAGGGAACTCCTTATTTAAGTGAAAAGTATGTTGACGGGGAAATTTTCTTTGGCACGACTGGCCGCTCAACGGTACCCTTACGTTACAATGTATTCCAGGATCTCATGGAGTATCAGCAAAATGGTAAAGCGTTAGTACTCGATCCATCGACTAAGATCAAAAGTGTTCGCCTTGGCGAGAGTACCTATGTCGTTGATAAGTTTGAGTTCGATGGGAAAACCAAATACGGTTTTCTGAATCTGCTCGACAGCGGAAAAGTTACATTGCTCGCCAAGAAAGTAGTCAAATATCAAGAACCGTTAAAAGGCAAGGCGCTTGATGGCGGAGATCTTCCCGCTAAATTTTCCCGGTCGTCCGATACTTATTTTTATCGAATAGGAAATGGACAACTGCAAGAAGTGGGTAACCTTAAAGAAATGATTGCAAGTTTTCCCGATAAACAAGAGGAGTTAAAACAATTTGCCAAAAAGGAAAAGATTTCACCCAAAAAAGAAGACGAGCTTCTTAAGTTGATCCGATATTATAACTCGTTGTAGTCAAAGGTTTAGGGATTGAATGTGAATCATACCATTGTTCTGGTATAAAGGGAAGTATGCCAGGAGCAAACAGTATGAAAAATAAATTCTTCATCATACTTTCGGGTACAATTCATTCGCATGCGAATTGTCCTGGATTCGGTATGGTTCACGTTCCTTTATCCCAGATTATTAAGTGGATTTTTTAGCATTGTGTAATTGAACTTTTCTGGGTGAGTACGTCCATAGCAATCCTGCTGACGGAGGACAGCTAAAAATTTTTTTCTTTGTTATAAAACAGCAACAACGTATTTAGTTTTTCTCTTGGGATTTATTTCAAGATGCCTGACTATTTGATCCATATTTTAGTAACTCCTGCGCCAATGATTGCCGGAATTCGAGATCTGAGAAAATTCGGGCGGCAATCGAACAACGGCGTTTAACCAAAATGTAAATGTCAAAGCGCAGCCTCGCAGATGGAACTGTCGCATGGAAATCAGGGCATTGCTATCGTGAATGTCTTGTGTAAAAGGATTAGCAGAAGTTGTGTTTATGCGGTATCATTGTTGGAATGGATTACATCGTGTAATCCGTCTTAAATAATTTTCGTCGCCGACACTTCTTATAGCATGGAAAAAGCTATTGCACCTTCCCGGTGGTATCGCTTGATACCCGTCGCATTTATCACCTACAGCCTCGCGTATCTCGATCGTGCCAATTTTTCTTTTGGCACGGCGGGAGGAATGAGCCAAGACCTCAATATATCGGCAACTACTGCATCGTTGTTGAGCTCCTTGTTTTTTCTGGGGTATTTCTTCTTTCAAATCCCCGGGGCTTTATACGCCGCTAAAAAGAGCGCCAAAAATTTAATTTTCTGGTCGTTGATATTGTGGGGTGCTTGTGCAATGGCGACGGGTATGGTTAGCGATGTGAACGTACTGATTGCAATACGCTTTACGCTTGGTATAGTAGAAAGCGCGGTGATGCCTGCGATGCTTATTTTATTGAGCCGTTGGTTTACCAAGGAAGAGCGATCGCGCGCCAATACTTTTTTAATTCTTGGAAATCCAGTTACCATTCTTTGGATGTCAATTTTATCAGGATATTTAATCGATTCGGTAGGGTGGCGCTGGATGTTCATCCTGGAGGGGGCGCCTGCCATCGTTTGGGCATTTTTTTGGTGGAGGCTGGTGGATGATAAACCGAAGGATGCCGCATGGCTTAGTGTAGTAGAAAAGAAAGCCTTGGAAGAGAAGATGCAAAAAGAACAACAAGGTATTAAGCCTGTAAGAAACTATTGGGAGGCATTTAAGTCCCGTGTAGTTATTTTGCTCTGCCTTCAGTATGCCTTATGGAGCATTGGCGTATATGGATTTGTAATGTGGTTACCCTCCATCATCAAACAGGCTC
>DASQTN010000328.1:0-8993 GCA_035641895.1 Chryseolinea sp.
ATCCATGGGACACGCACGTGCAATAATCAACGTGGAAAACGCGGATCAACAGCTTTATATCTTTAAAAGAACCCTGGCAGAGGAGCTTTCCGTTCGAAAGGTTGAGGACCTGGTCCGGTCCCTTGCCGGCGAAAAATCAGCCACAAAAGTGCCTGAATCTGCAACCCAACCAACGGCATCCAAGGAAATTTCACAACTACAGTCGAAGCTCTCGTCACACTTTGGCACTCGTGTTGTTGTAAAAAGCGATGGAAAAAAAGGTGATATTCGAATTCCGTTTCTCTCTGTAGAGGACCTTAACAGAATTCTTGACATCTTGAAGATGTATTCCTGACGGTAAAAAAAAATGATAAAACGGTTCGCCATTATCTTACTTCTATTTTTAAGTTTAGAAAAGTTAATGGCCCAGGATTCACTAAGAGTGGCAAATGACAGTCTGCAAATGGACGGTGGTCCCGACACGGTCGCATTAAAGTCATATGCGGCACGATACGATCCAAGAAAAGCCCTCTTGTATGCGGCCGTGGTACCGGGCTCAGGTCAAATCTATAATAAGAAATATTGGAAACTCCCCTTGGTTTATGGCGGATTTTTTGGAATCGGCTATGCTATTAACTTTTATCAGCAAAACTATAAAGAATATAAAGTCCAGCTATTCTACAACCTTGATCATGGATTTGAAGATGATAATGACATTAACACAAACCCCGAGACAAATCCTTCAGGCTATACGACGGGTCAGCTGCGCACAATCGTGGATAAATCCAGACGTGAGAGAGATTTTTGGGTGATTATGATGGGCGCGATGTACATCTTGCAAATGGTTGATGCCCATGTCGATGCTCACTTAAAAGAATTTGATCTTAACCCCAATCTCAGAGTTTCCATTCAACCAGGTATTGACCAAAGTGAACTCTTAGGGCGCCAGAATTCTCTTGCCCTCGTTATTAAGTTTTAATAACAATCAACGTCCACCAGATTACAGCGACGAAATTCTTTAATGCATTATCAGCGAAAAAATGCATTTTTGTCCGAACGAATAACAGCATGAA
Organism: Chryseolinea sp.; assembly: GCA_035641895.1. Taxonomy (GTDB): domain Bacteria; phylum Bacteroidota; class Bacteroidia; order Cytophagales; family Cyclobacteriaceae; genus Chryseolinea. Next base: position 1,053 of record DASQTN010000328.1, read on the forward strand.
ATATTCAGGACTACTACTCAACCGGGATGGAAACAGTCATGGTTATTTCCCGCGTGTCGTTAAAAACAATTATTAGCACATGAAAATAGTTTTACTTGGCTACGGAAAAATGGGCAAAATTATCGAAGGTGTTGCCGTAAGCCGTGGTCATCAAATCACGGCACGAATCGATATAGACAATGCTGCTGATTTTGAATCAGCACAAGGCGATGTAGCAATTGAATTCTCTCATCCTGAGGCAGCATTCGAAAACGTAAAAAAATGTGTCGAAAGAAATTTGCCGGTAGTCTGCGGTACCACAGGCTGGCTGAATCGGAAACCCGAAATTGAATCCCTTTGTAAAAAAGTGAATGGAACTTTCTTCTACGCTTCCAACTACAGTTTAGGTGTTAATTTATTCTTCAAGCTTAACGAATACATTGCCCGGATGATGAATCAGTTTTCCGAATATGAAATTAGCCTGGATGAAATTCATCATACTGAAAAGAAAGACGCCCCCAGTGGGACAGCGATTACCTTGGCGGAAGGAATCATGACGAACGTTGCGCGCAAAAAGAAATGGGTAAATGAAAAGACGGGAAAGTCAGAGGACCTTTTTATTGAATCGTTTAGAATTGACCAGGTTCCCGGCACTCATGTTGTTAAGTACGAATCTCCCATCGATGATATTGAGATCAAGCATATCGCACATTCCCGCCAGGGATTTGCGATGGGCGCCGTAACGGTAGCCGAGTGGATTAAGGACAAAAAAGGTGTTTTTTCAATGGATGACTTCTTAAAGTTCTGAGAGCGTTGCTATAACTGCTGAAATTCCAGGAGCTCAGACAATTTCAATTTACTATTAAACAAAACTATGGCTGGTGATGAAATTACGGGTAAAGTGGGAAGTAGTTAGTTTAAGAGGTAAGACGTAAGTAATAGAAAGGTTGGTAAGTAGGACAGGTAATCGGTAATCAGGTAATCGGTAATCAAGGTATCGAAGGATCCAGCTAAACTCGCAGATCCTGAAAATCCTGGTCAAATCCCATAAATCAAGGTCAAAAATTACGACTAGGAGCAGATCAATTATTTTCACTTTCTTTGCACGTTTTATTTAAGAATATATCCTTATGAATTGGCAGTTTTGGAAAAAAAGCGAAACTCACGAAGAGAAACCTAAATCGAAGGTCCGTGAATGGTGGGACGCGATCCTGTTTGCCGTCGTTGCTGCTACTTTAATTCGTTGGCTGATTATGGAGGCATATACCATTCCAACGCCTTCCATGGAAAACTCGCTTTTGGTCGGTGACTTCCTGTTTGTCAGCAAATTCCACTATGGAACGCGCACTACAACGACGCCACTGCAAGTTCCATTGACTCACCAGAAAATCTGGTTTACCAATATCCCATCCTATCTTGAGTGGATCAAACTTCCTCAATATCGTCTACCTGGTATTTCCCATGTGAAACGAAACGATGTCGTCGTGTTTAATGTGCCCCCAAAAGGGTTGAATGAAAACATTGACTACCCTATTGACCTAAAGACAAACTATATCAAAAGATGTGTCGCCGTTGCCGGTGATGTTCTTGAAATAAGGGACAGAAAGGTGTATACCGGCGGGCAATTGTTGGAAAATCATCCGGAAGTTCAATACAGTTATGTAATTGCTTCGGATGGCCCTATCAATGACAGAAATCTTGTAAAGCTTGGCATCGGTGTAGAAGATTACCAGGTGTATGGACGCCAGCAGGACGGAAAATTCATCTATCTCATGTGGCTGACTGACGAAAAGGTTGACGCGCTAAAGGCCTTACCCTACATCAAATCTGTTGATCTGCAACATCGCAACGAAGAGGATGGTGTCATCCCCTACTCGTCTTATTATGAATGGTTTGGAAGCACAGCCGATACCTCAAAGGTTGTAAGCTGGTCTACCGATAATTTTGGGCCAATATGGATTCCGAAGGAGGGTGAAAGTATTAGCATAAATGACTCTACATTAGCTATTTATGGTGCTACTATTAAATTGTATGAACATAATGATGATGTCAAAATTGAGAACAACACGCTGACCATTGATGGCAAAGCAGTGACGGAATACACGTTCAAGCAGAATTATTATTTCATGATGGGTGACAATCGTCATAATTCTTTAGACTCCCGTTTCTGGGGATTTGTTCCCGAAGATCATATCGTGGGCAAAGCTTTCTTTATCTGGTTATCCATCGATAAGAATGCAGATTTCATTCATAAGATCAGATGGAGCAGGTTCTTTAAGATTATTCGGTGAGCTGAAAGGTTAAAGTGGAAAGCCAAAAGCTTTTTGTCTGCATATCAGATAATTTATTAAGCTTTTGCCGCGTGTTCGCCCTTCCAGGTAGCGGGAAACCATCAAGTGTGCAGACACAAGCTTTCAGCTTTAAGCTTTCTGCTTTCAGCTACCAATCTATTTCCCCAAGTCCCTTGCTCTTCAAATAAGCATTTGTTTTGCTGAAATGTCTGCATCCGAAAAAACCGCGGTCAGCAGAAAACGGAGAAGGATGCGCTGACATTAATACAAGATGCTTGGACCTGTCTATTATTTCACCTTTTTTCTGGGCATAGGCGCCCCACAATAAAAAAACCACGTGTTCTTTTTCGTCTGAAATAGTTTTTATAACAGCGTCTGTAAAAAGCTCCCAGCCTTTGTTTTGGTGTGACCCCGGCGTTGCACCCCGAACGGTTAAGGTCGCGTTCAGCAGCAATACGCCCTGACGGGCCCAACGTTCAAGATCACCTGAAGCTGGAATAGGCTTTTGCAAATCATCGCGTATCTCCTTGAAAATATTGACAAGTGATGGCGGCATTCGAACGCCATTCCGAACAGAAAAACATAACCCATTGGCTTGCCCTGGCCCGTGATAAGGATCCTGCCCGATAATCACCACCTTCACATCCGAAAAATCACAACAATCAAAGGCTTTAAAAATTTCCTTTCCAGGCGGGTAAATCGTTTGCGTCCGGTATTCCTGCTTAATAAAATCAATCAACGTATTGAAATAAGGTTTTTTGAATTCATCTGAAAGCCTGGTCTTCCAGCTGGGAACCATTTTTACATCCATAGTGTCAAAACTAAAAGCAATGGGGAAAAGACAAAAATGGTTTTTTGCTCGGGTAAAACACGGTTAAACCGTAACTTAAATGAGCTGACAGACAATATTTTGACAAGAATTCCTTAGCTTAAACTTGTGAATAGCAAAAAATTAATATTTTTGAAGCGTATGGTAACGGAAATAACTCAAGGGATCAAGGTAAGTGTGGAGACGGAGTATCAGCCGGCGTATTCCAGTCCGAGTCAGTACCATTACGTTTTTACATATCGCATTTCAATCGAAAATCATAGTGAGTATACCATCCAACTACTCCGCAGGCACTGGCACATTTATGACGCCGGATTTAGTCAGCGTGAAGTGGAAGGTGAAGGTGTTGTAGGTCAACAACCAGTGCTTGAGCCTGGACAAACTCATCAATATGTTTCCGGATGTAATCTTAAATCAGGCTTAGGAAAGATGATCGGCACTTATCTTATGGAACGTGTTGTCGATGGTGTCACCATGCAGGTAAACATTCCTGAGTTTACTATGATCGCGCCGATCAGACTCAACTGAGTGTCTGCTAAATTCTTTCAGATAAAATCTTTCTTCACGTATTGGCTCGACGCAGTAGACGAGCATTCCCTTCATTCACCTTTCTTGTTTGATTTTTACACGAATGTCTTAAAGAAAGAATTGTCATATCCAGATCGGCAGTTATTAGCAGGAATCAGAGAGAAGTTTGAAAACGATCATACCATTATTAATGTCACCGACTTTGGCGCAGGATCGTTGAAGATGAAAACATCGTCGCGTAAAATTTCTGATATCGCGCGTATCAGCACTACACCAGAAAAATATTCCAAACTTTATTCGCGCATTGTCCATCACTACCACTGCCGTCAAATACTGGAGTTGGGAACATCATTGGGAATTAATACTCTTTATCTGGCTAAGGCACATAAAGAGGTTCGGGTTACAACCATAGAAGGCTCGCGCGAAATAGCGCGCCTGGCAAAACAAATGTTTGAGGATAATAGCATTAAAAACATCAAAGTGCTGGAAGGAAATATCGATGAGATACTCCCATCGTATCTTGAGGCTGCCGAACAAATTGACTTTGCATTTATCGACGCTAACCATCGGCTAAAGCCGACTCTAAATTACTTTGAACAGATCTTGCACAAAGTTCACAATAAAAGCATCGTAGTGCTGGACGACATCCATTATTCACATGAAATGGAAGAAGCGTGGAAAGTACTACAAACTCACGAGCGGGTGTACACAACGATTGATCTTTATCGATGTGGTCTCATCTTCTTCAATCCCTCATTAACGAAACAAAATGCCGTTTTACAATATTAGGTTTTGAATTGCGGTGAAAGAAAACTTATTTTTGGCCTTTCATATTGCATAAACCATGAGCGAACCGACTCCATCATCCTATCAACCACCACAAAAAAGTAACAGAAATGCCATTATCATAGCATTATTGTCTGTTGTAATAGTAGTGCAGGCCATAAAAATTTATCTCGATTCTAAGGAAAAACAAACGATAAATACAGATCTGACGTCCACCAAACAAGAGTTAGCTACGACAGAACAACGGTTGCGCGAGATAAGCACTGAGCTTGATCAAAGGATCACAGAGATCACCAAACTGGGCGGAAATGTGACTGACCTTGAAAAAGCGAAAGCAGATATTGAAGCTGAGTTGAATCGCTCCCGGCGGGCAACAGGTCAGGAAATCAAGGCGCTTAAGGACAAGGTTGAGGGATACGAAATGTTGCTGAAAAACAAAGACGAAGAAATAGAAAAACTCAAGTCGGTCAATAAAGAATTATTAACTGAAAACACTACCCTTAAGGTTGAGAAAAATGAATTAGGAGATTCGATCAACAGACTTAGCCAAAGCAAGGATGAACTAGCCACCAAAGTTGAAATTGCATCACAGCTTAAGGTAGAAAATTTCAGGATTGTTGCACTCAATGACCGCGGTAAAGAACGCAATTCTCCTTTCAAGGCCAGACAAGTAGAGCAGCTGAAAGTCGAATTTAACATCGCCGAAAATAATGTAGCACCGGTAGAAGGAAAGAAGATCATGATCCGTGTGATTGATGAAAACGGGCAGGTCCTTTTTGATGTTGCTCGCGGCTCCGGTACTTTTTTGTTAAATGGTAAAGAGGAATTTTACACTGCTTCTCAGGAGATACTCTTTGACAATACAAAACAAAAACTTTCATTTCTATACGAAAAAGGGTCGGAATACCCCGAGGGTACTTACAACCTTGAAGTATATACCGATGACTATATGATGGGCAGCGGGCAGTTTGTTGTGAAATAGCTTGGAGCGTAAAGCAAAAAGCTTAAAGCAGAAAGCGTTGGCGTGCGAACTTCAACGTGGGTGCATGGAAGACAACGGGTATGAATAGCTTTCAGCTAACAGCGTACAGCTCACAGCTTTTTTCGGTGTAGAACGACGAACGTCATTTGGTAAAAAGCTTAAAGCTGAAAGCGTAAAGTAAAAAGCTAAAGGGTAGGGATAAATTTAGTGACAACGGAGTCGGTAAGCATTTTCGGTAAGTGATATCCGCCAGTGTCCAGCGTTACATGTGGGGCAGCCGTGGAAAATTTTTCGATTCCAACTCTAGTCACTGCAGTCTGATAAATGAAAAGATCTTCTAAATTTTTTAGCCCCTCCAATTGATTCAGGCCTTCATCTGAGATTTTCGTTCCCACCAGATTAAGATAACGCAAGTTTGCAAGAGACGATAACGGTACAAGCCCTTTGTCTGACACTGAAGTAAATTCCAAATTCAATCTTCGCAGAGAAGCCAGTTGTGTAATTCCTCTAATCTCGGAATCGGAAACAGTTGTACGGGAGAGGTCAAGCCAAACAATTTCTTTTTTTAAGGGAAGCAGAGATTGAATATCATCAGCTGTAACGGACCTTTTGTTTACAAAACTTACCGACAGGTAATTCGACTCCTTGCTGACAGGCAAAACGATAATGCCGCGTTTGCTAAGACTTGCAATCGCCACTTCATCACCCGCCTTAATCTCATCTTCCGGAATTAATTGTTTCTTATTTAGTTGCTCCACAACTGACGTAAAGTATGTTCGAATTTTTTCCGCATTGCCAGTTTGCGATACCTTGATTTCAAAATCGGCACCGTCGTTTATCCAGGACTGAATGAGCGCTATTTCAGAGGAAGAAGGCTGCGGCTTCTCATTCGGCGGCATGTGATCGTCATCCTCTAAGGACAACATCATGCGGCTAAAAAGTTCACTTGAATCTGCACGGCCAGCTTCAATGACAGGTCCATTTTCTCCCCCCTGCCGGATAAACTCGACATCATCTAAACGTAAATCACCTTTTTGTCTTCTTGAGCTGTGGCATGCATAACATCTGGATTCCAGGATAGGTTGGATCACGTCTGCGTAAAGTACAGCATTATCAATGTCAGTAATGGTAGCAAGTTTTATTGACGGATCTACCACTTCGCTTGACCCACCTACAATTTCAAACAGATAGTCTTCGCCATGCGTAATTGAACCGCCAAAATGCCCGGTCATCGACACAAGAATTATTAACGGAATAAATACGACAAGGTAAAAGGTTTTTCGCCGGGCCTTATCTTTAAAGAAGCTACCGGCCGTGATATATAAGATGTAAGCAATACCTGAAAAAACGGCCGTGGCAATTCCTAAATTTTTATGCCGTTCCAATAAATCATCTTCATACCCGCCTTCCTCAGATAAAAAATATCCACTAATGGCTGAAGCGATCGCGAACAACGATCCTAGCAATAATGATGGCGGGATGGCAGCACGTACTTTGCGATATGCTTTAATCCGGGAAAGACATTCAAACAAAAAAGCTAGTATCAGTATCCCGATGGGAAAATGTACCAGCAATGGATGGAATCTGCCAAGAAACTGAGTGATCCATTCCATGCTCAACCTGCTATATAGTAAACATTAAAAACCTGATACTGAATAAAGATTTATTTTGCATATCGCGTACGCAAGGTATCCAACATGTGTTTGTTAATTTCCCACTGATCGGCTACGGGTTGCCTGGTGTATGGAAGAGCAGGCAAATAGTCCACCGGTCCGAATTCAGTCAGCATTGTCAACAGCTTCCCTTCCCTCCTTTTTTGTTCAACGATCTGATCCCACCACGCGAAATGCGCATTGACAGCGTCCTTCCACTCAGGCGCCCGGGGATCGTTTACTTGCGGGCCTTCCGCATGGCCAACCCGCGTGTGAATATGATCGGTTCTGCTTAACGCAAGTCTAACGGTTTCTAACTGATCTGTCAATAAGGATTCATGCACATTACACCAATGTGAAATGTCGAGGGTAAGTCGTAGTGAAGCTTGCTTTTCCATGAACTGACGGCTAATGGGAGCAGAATACAATATGCGCCCGCGATGTGTTTCATGGTAAACCGGCACTTTGGTTTTTGCATTCACCTGGGCCGTAAAATCGATAAATGCTTTATTTTGATCAAATGAAAAGTGATCTCTTCCAGAATGGCAATTGATGTAAACTGGTTTCAGCGAAGCGGCTCCTTCCAGCATCGTCTTAAATTGCTGCAGATGCTTTTGATAATCGTTATCTGATCCGCCAACGAGAAATCCAAACTTCAATTTATGTTTCTCAAAAGCTGCAAGGAACTCGTTACGGACATTTTCTTCAGCCGGATACCATGCTTCGGCGCCATCGTATCCATCTTTTTTAATTCGCGAGCAAAACTCATCCCAGCTTCCATTGAAACCCCAGTTAGTGGCAAAAATAAGGAGTTCAAAGCCAGTCGCTGGCGCCGCAGTTCCTAAAGGTATATTAAACGCATCGAGGGGATTGACCATTGCAGCAGTTCCGGAC
>DASQTN010000329.1:0-3463 GCA_035641895.1 Chryseolinea sp.
ATCAGCATGGCGGCCTGATCAACTTTCAAGGCATCTGCGGTAGTTGAAAAAAATCGTTTTGCCGCCGCTTGAATACCGAACGTGTTATCCGCAAAGGGAATGGTATTTAGATAGAGCGTTAAAAGTTCTTTCTTAGTGTAAATGTTTTCCAGCCGGAATGCGGTGGTAACCTCCCGCAGTTTGTTCAGCAATAACGAAAGAACCCAATACTTTCGTCGGGGATAAAGGTTTTTAGAAAGCTGCTGCGATAATGTACTACCACCACCCGCTGACTCATCCTGTAAAAAGATTGATTTAACAACTACCCTTCCTAAACTTAGGAAGTCTATACCTTCGTGCTCATAAAATCGAACATCTTCAGTGGCGATGAGGGCATTGATGACTTCGGGTGAAATGTTTTCATAACTTACTTCCGTTCGATCTTGAATATAGTATCGGCCCAGTAAAACACTGTCGGCGCTAAATACTTCCGAAGCTACCTGGTTTTGTATGTTGCGTAACTCCTTTTTACTGGGTGTCTCAATGAGCAGTATTATCAACAGAATGATCACGAACAATAATGGAGGGCCGCCAATTAAACTCCACTTTCGAGCCTTTGGATGGGTTTTCAGGTAATGAACAAACCTGTGAAACTGAAGATTTAACGCACGAAAAAAGGGTTGCACCTTTTCAACGGCAATAAAAAATAAGTCGCGAATTAAATATTTGAGCTTTTCTAAAAATGACTGCATATCCGATACACCACCTGATCAAGCGCGGAAGTTAGTATGCTATAGTATAGACCGCAAGTTCTTCGTGAGCTTTAACAGGAAAATGGCAGTTAGGTTATGGCTATTCGCTCAGGTGGGAGGTCTCAATTAATGTTTATTGATAACTTTTTAGCCTCGAAATGAACAAATTTGGAAATAGTTGGTATATACATAAGTAATAAAGGGAACTCGTTGCAACTCTATGGCGGAAGTCAAATCGGTATTTGATGAAAAACTTCATTGGTACAAGGACGCTATCATTTACGAATTGCATATCAAAGCCTTTCGCGACGGGAACGGCGATGGTATCGGCGATTTCCAGGGAATCCTGGAAAGACTGGATTACCTGCATGATCTTGGCATAACAGCTATCTGGGTCCTCCCTTTCTACCCTTCGCCCCAAAAAGACGATGGCTATGATATCGCAGATTATTATAGCATAAATCCAGCCTACGGCGATATAAAACAATTCAAGCAATTTTTGAAGGAAGCCCATCAGCGGGATTTGAAAGTAATAACTGAGTTAGTCATCAACCATACTTCCGACCAACATCCCTGGTTTCAGCGGGCTCGTAAAGCCCCAAAAGACTCGCCGCATCGGAACTTTTATGTCTGGACCGATGATCCAAATCAATACAAGGATGTCAGAATCATTTTTCAGGATTTCGAAACGTCCAACTGGACTTGGGATCCTGTTGCTCAACAATATTATTGGCATCGGTTCTTTCATCATCAACCCGACCTCAACTACGATAACCCTATGGTGCAGGAAGAGGTCTTTAAAATATTGGATTATTGGTGTAGCATGGGGGTTGACGGCTTTCGCCTTGATGCAGTACCTTATCTTTTTGAACGTGAGGGCACAAATGGGGAAAATCTACCTGAAACTCACGAATTCTTAAAGAAATTAAGAAAACATATCGATGACAGGTTCCCCGGAACGCTGCTCCTGGCCGAAGCTAATATGTGGCCGGAGGACTCGGCATCTTATTTTGGCGATGGGGATGAATGTCACATGAACTATCATTTCCCTGTAATGCCGCGCATGTTCATGGCGTTGCAAACGGAAGATCGTTATCCCATTACGGATATTTTTGACCAGACACCGGAGATCCCTGCAAACTGTCAATGGGCAATATTTCTGCGAAATCACGATGAGTTGACACTGGAGATGGTGACCGACGAAGAGCGGGATTACATGTATAAGGTGTATGTGAAAGACCCAAAAGCGAAAATAAATTTAGGCATTCGCCACCGGCTAGCACCTCTGATGGGCAACAACAGAAAAAAAATCGAATTGCTGAATTACCTTTTATTCTCGTTGAAGGGAACGCCGGTAATTTATTATGGCGATGAGATTGGGATGGGTGATAATTTTTACCTCGGAGATCGCGATGGCGTTCGCACACCAATGCAATGGACTTCAGATCGAAACGCCGGTTTTTCCGATGCAAATCCGCATCGTCTTTATTTACCCGTAATTCTGGATCCTGAATATCATTACGAGTTCGTCAATGTGGAAATGCAGAACCGTAATACGTCATCATTGTTGTGGTGGACCAAGCGTATCATCAATAAGCGAAAACAATACAAGGCTTTCAGTCACGGAGATATGAAATTTATCCCGTCTGAAAATCCGAAAATTCTTTCCTTTACCCGTAGCTACGAAGAAGAGACGATCTTAGTGGTGGTAAATCTTTCACGATATACTCAACCCGCCGAACTTGACCTTGATACATATAAGGGATATGTGCCCGTGGAGATTTTTAGCAAGAATAAATTTCCCCAGATTAAAATAGCAACTCCGTATTTTTTGACTTTGGGTGCACATGATTGTTTGTGGTTTATCCTCGAGAAAGCGCATCCCGAAACGCGTACGACAAAGGCCCTCCCATTATTGAAATTTGATGCATGGAAAAGTTTGCAGGAACGTGAATCAATGAACATCCTGGAGCCTAGGATTCTCTCCAGTTATTTATTGAAGATGAGGTGGTTTGGTGGAAAGGGAAGGAGTATTGAAAATATTCACATCGTTAAACATGCAAGGATACCGTTGCAGGAAGAAGACGCTGTTATCTTTTTGATCGAAGTCCATTATACCAGCGGAATGCCGGAGATGTATCAGCTTCCGGTTGCATTTGGGAAAGGTGCCTTCGCGTCGAAGGTCATGGAAAATTGTCCACAAGCTGTTATTTGTAGGCTGAACATTAAAGGGGAGGAAGGTATACTATATGATGCGATTTATGGCGAAGAATTCCAGCAAGCCGCCATTCGCAAGATGTCCCTAAATCAAAGCATCACATTAAAAAACAGCGAGATCGAATTTTACAGCAGTAAAACTTTAAAGAAACATTTACAAAAGCAGGAGAAAATTATTCCCAGAATGGTTGATGGGGGGCAAGGCAACAGTTCCTTGATTTATGACAATCGGTTTTTTCTGAAATTTTTCCGTAAAGTCGACATAGGCGTTAACCCGGATCTCGAGATAAATAAATTTCTTACGAAGCAAGGAAAGTTTACCAATGTGCCGGCATTCATCGGTGCTATTGAATGGAAATATGAAAATGGCGGAATGGTATTGGCCATGATGCAGGAGGTTATTGAGAACAGTAACGATGCATGGTCCTATATAATTAATAGGCTCGATGATTTCAACGAACGCATTCTTTCGCAACAGCAGATAACACAACTTCCGGAGTTGAGAGGAAATATTC
>DASQTN010000330.1:0-2828 GCA_035641895.1 Chryseolinea sp.
GTTCCGGTTTTAGACTATTAGCGGTGGATCCTGAAGAAAGAGGCAAAGGCATTGGCAAGCTACTAACAGCCGAGTGTATCCGGAAAGCAAAACAGAGTAATGCCGGCCAATTGATTATTCATACAACAATGGCTATGCAAAATGCCTGGAAAATGTATGAGCAGCTAGGCTTTAAGCGATCAGAAGATCTCGATTTTATGCAAGGGCCGCTCGCCGTCTTTGGATTTCGACTCATGCTTGATTAAGATGCGGGCTATTTATTTGTGTTATTCATCCCGCAAGGCTGTCACAGGATTCATGTTTGCTACCTTAAACACCTTAAAGGCGATGGTGGCAAATGAAATGGCAAAAATTATTCCGATACCTATGAGGAACGTCCAGACATTGGCGCCCTGATAATACTTCCAGATGCTGCCCAATACCGTGTTGACCCAACCAAAGCTAGCCCACGATCCGATAACGGAAGCAACGGTAAGGATGATGATAAACTCGGTGTTTACCAGACGGCTTATGTTAAGCACCGATGCTCCGAGAACTTTGCGCACACCAATTTCCTTTGTCCGCTTGATTACGTTCAGCGATACCAGCGTGAAAAGGCCAGTTGCAGAAAGCGTCATTGCAATCGCACCAAGGAACGCGTACATGTACATGATATTGATATTCCAGCTGTTTATCTCATGAAGGTCCGAGACCAGCATACGTCCCGGATAAAGTCTGTTCGGAAATAATTCGCTCCATTGTTCGCTCATGAAATTATTTACTGAAGTCACATTCCCGCCTTTAGCACTTACAACGATCTGGCTGTAGTTCTCTGGGAGCACATACCGTATCATCATAGGTTCCATTTCGCGCCACAGCCCCATGGTGTAAACATCCTTCACAACGCCGACAACAAAAAGTTTGATTGTATCTCGCCAAACGACCTGTTGTCCTAATGGCTTTTCCCAGCCAAAAAGATCTGCCATTTTTTGTGTGATGATGATGGATTCTTTCCTGTCGGTTTCAGAATCTTTTATAAAATCGCGACCTTCCTCGAGCTTGAGATCCATCGTCTTCAAATAATTTTCACCAACCTCAATAATGTCAACCTCTGCCTGGCGTGATTCATGACTGACAGGCTCATGTGCCCTGTTGGAAAAAATTCCAGACTTGGCGCCAGCTATCGAAACAATCTCAGCATTGTCCCGAAGTAGGTTGCTATACGTATCGAACTCGCTCTTGTTATTTACCGGAACGATAATGGAATTGTGGATATCGAAGCCGAGGTCATATTTGCTTTGATATCTCGCATTTTGAAAGAAAGCAATTGCACCTACAATTGAAATCAGCGTAATGGCAAATTGCAGTCCCAACAAAGTTCTTGTAAAATAATTGGTGCCGGCAAGTGTAAGCTTTCCTTTTAGAATGTTGATCGGACTGAACTTGCTGATATAAAATGCCGGATAACTTCCTGCGAGGATTCCTGTAAACAGCAACACGGTTAACAGAAACAGGATAAACCTTGGTTCATCAAAATATTCGGGCGTAAGGCGTAGCATTCCCATGGTCATGCGATTCCATCCTTCAATAAAAATTTCTGAAAATCCGACGCCTACCAAAATACCTAAAAAGCAAATGCAGGTAGTCTCGCCGATAAACTGGATGATGAGTTGGATACGCATGCTACCCATTACTTTCCGAATCCCAATCTCTTTTAAGCGACGGGTGGAAATGGCGATGGCAGTATTCGTCAAGTTAAAACACGCGATAAGCAAGATCAAAATACTCATGATCATAGATCCTATAATAGCTGCCAACGGTGGGGCAGCCCACGTCCTGGCATGCACGTTATCAGCCCGGTCCCGTGATGCCATCGTCGTAAACGGATCGAGGACAAATTCCTTTACCTGAAAGTCTTCACGTACTTTATTGTTATTTTGGACATAACCCTGAAGTTGCTGGTGCACGATCTTTGTCCGACTTCCGTCTTCGATTTGCAAGAACAGTGTACTTTCTTTCTTCCAGTCGTCCTCGCGGGTTCCAACATATTCGTCTTTGAAGTTTTCAAAATTCATGTACGCTGATCCGTTTAACTTACATAAACTTGAATTCATCGGTGGCTCGCGAAATATTCCGGCGATCTTTATCTCCTTCAACTCGCCTCCATACACTTGTTGCATAGTTTTACCAAGCGCTTCTTCGGCGGTGCGGAATAAACGTATGGCCATCGATTCACTGATGAATACACTTGTATTGTCTTTTAGCAACTCGGGATTTCCGGCGATAAAATCAAAAGTAAACAGGTCAAAGAATTCGGGATCAACGTAGGAAAGATTGGATGGGAAAAGATCATCCTCCCGTTTAAAATTCGATTGTGAAGGAGAATATCGCGTTGATTTGTTGACATCTGGAAAATTCTTTTCAACAACTTCCCGCAATGGCAATGGTGCGTAACCAAACCGCGTCAGCTTATTTTCAAATTCACGGACGGCACTTACCCGGTAAATTGTCGATCTGTTTTTGTGAACACCATCGAATGTGGCATCATATTGAAAGGCGAGGTAGGCCACAATACAGTAAGAGATTCCCATGCCTATGCCGAAGACATTGATGATGATAAACAATTTGTTTTTCATCATGTTGCGGAACGTGATTAGAAGGTAGGTTTTGATCATGGTGGTGGCTATGCCAACAAATGTGCCAGGCATCTTCCAACGAAATTAGCATTGTAACGCCCATCGAATAATTCTTATCGTTCACCAGCGGGATTAATGCGACCGGTAACGAACGCGTCGAGTAACAAACGCCCAGCTGCTCAGTCGATATTCAGGCTCAAGCAAACAAAATAT
>DASQTN010000331.1:0-7571 GCA_035641895.1 Chryseolinea sp.
GGCAAAAATGCAACTTAAAATAAGCACCGACAGTGATAAAAAAGTAGCATTGTCCTTTCCGGCCGAGTACTTAAGCCATTTTGAAATTGAGGCTATAGTGCCGGACCCGGGCGACAGCTACTTCGAAGGTGGAGACGTTAAGTATAGTTTTACGGGTGACGCTGCAAAGACCATTACATTTTATCTGGTGCCGCAAGATGTCGGAAATGTAAAGGGCTCTGTGAAGGTAGACGAACGTGTATTTACAATTAACCATTTAATATTTCCTTAGTCATGAATCCGGTAATTAGAGGAGTCGCGGTCTATCTGTTTGTATATGTGATATTCCGCATACTCGGCAAACGCAGTTTGGCCGAAATAACAACATTCGACTTCGTACTCTTGCTTATTATTAGCGAGACCACGACCGACGCGCTAATTGGCGAGGATTATTCATTAACTGCTTGCTTTATTATGGTCTGCACGCTGGTAGGCGTGGATTACTTATTGTCCATTATAAAGGAAAAATCCCCATGGTTTCAAGTAGCAAGCGATGGTGCGCCTTTAGTAATTGTCGATAATGGTAAACCACTGGTTAAGCGGATGGAAAAATCCAAGGTAGATGAGCAGGATGTAATGGAAGCCGCGCGTTTAACGCAAGGGTTGCGGCACATGACCGAAATATTGTATGCCGTCCTAGAAAGAGATGGCACCATCTCTATTATTCCAAAACAGAAAAAGGAACATTAGTAAAAAGAGGGCTATCGTCGCCTTCTCATCATTGGGACTCTACTAATGGTCTCATCCCAGGGAACAATAAATGCGAAAAGGCTTCCGTGAGGAAACCTTTTCAACCAACCAAAAAACTAACGCTCAACTTTTAAGGATTATTCTTGTCTTTCTTATCGCGTTTTCTTGACTTGTCTTGTGTGTCAGTCCCTGACTGTCCTTGCGTTGCGGACTGATCTTGTGTGGACTGATTGTTTTGTGTCGTATCCTGCGTCGATTGCCCCTGAGTGGATTGACTGTTTCTGCGAATTTCGTCACTCTGTCCAGCGGAATTTCTAGTAGTATCCGATTGTTGTTGTTGCTGATCGCGCTGTTGCGCCATGGATGCGATGCCTAACATAGCTACGAATCCAAATGTCATAAGTACTTTTTTCATGGTCATTTTCTTTTGTTGTTTACAAAGTTGTTTTTTTAATTACATCAATCGAAAGTTCGTGCCATTCTCATGAAGTCGATTAATCCTAAAGGAATATTTATTTTAGCTGATGTTTATGCAGAACCAATTCTACATACAGCGCTTTTTTTCAGCACATGTTCCACACTAGTGGGCATTAAGATTATAGTTCGAACGTTGCTTATACTATAGCCGATACGTTTTTACGATATGTCCGTATCGGCGACGGAGGTGTGGAAGCAAAAGTGGTAATTTGAATCGAGGAATTTCGTTTTATGACCCTTATTAAAGCACAAAAGGGGAAGCATATACTTCCCCTTTTCCTGAGTTTCTCTAACATCTATTTCATTCTTCTAATCTCGTCCTGTGTCAGTGAAATGATACGATCATCATCACTTAGAGGGTCTCCTCTTCCATCCTGGTTACTGACCGCGATGTAAATTTTGCCATCAGGACCTTCCGTTACATTACGGAGTCTTCCATATGTCTGATAAAGGAACCTCTCAACACTGTCGATTTTGTTTGGGTCTGTACTATTGAAAATTGCCCGGTACAATGCTTGACCTCGCAACCCTGTGAACAGCAACGAACCTTGCCAATCTCCTTGAGTAACGAATATACCACCCGTTGGCGCCCAAGTCGTTGTATCACCGCTATGGTAAACCGGGGGTTCGAGCCCCGCTTGTATTTGACTACCTCTGACTATAGGCCAACCGTAATTCATTCCAGGTTTGATCAGATTTATTTCATCCATGCAGCAGCCTTGCTCTTCGGAAGGTCCGTGCTCTGTAGCCCATAATTCTCCTGTCTCAGGATGGAACGCGATGCCTTGTGGATTACGATGACCCATTGAATATACATATGATCCCGGCGTAGGATTGTCGGCGGGAACTGTGCCATCATCATTCATTCTCAAAATTTTGCCGTTAAGGGAAGAAGGATCCTGCGCTAAATCCGGCGAAAAAATTTCACCTACCGTTGCAAATAATTTTCCATCGGGGCCGAACTCCAGAGCTCCTACGTTGTGGAGATAATTCCCAGGGATTTGATCCAAAATAACTTTATCGAAAACTGGAGCTTTAGTGGACGGATCTTCCTTATACCTTACAATTTTGTTCATCAGCACCAAAGGCGATTTACTTGTTGCATACGTATAGGCAAAGTACACGTATCCGTTTTGCTGGAATTGAGGATGGAGTGCAAGGCCAAAGAGTCCTGATTCTCCAACCTCCTCTACTACCGAATCGAGAGCAAGCCAGACTTTAAGATTTCCATTTTCCACAATGTCGATTATACCAGGACGCTGTGTGAAAAATAGCCGTCCGTCAGGAGCAAATGCCAGCTCCCATGGTGTATCCACACGTTCAGCTATTACCGAACCGCGAAGATTCGGACCGTCATCATCATCATCGTCAAACCAGTCCTCACAGGCGACTAATCCAAAGAACAGACCCATTACCAGTATGCTCCACACACTAGGAATGTTCATTACAGAAGCTAATTTTTTTTCCATCTGATTCAAGTTAAGAGTGTATTATTCATCTCTTCGGTAAAAAATAGTGCCAGAGCAATGCTTTTTACACCACACCTTTTTAGCACATAATAAAACTTTCGAGCAATGAGCGACTTAAGTATTCGACAGTGAGGAATCGTTTGCCCGGAAGCAAACAGTTCACAGAAAAGTCATCGAAAAAAGAATAGCAATGTTTACCAACGGTCAAAAAAGACTTTTTAAAAAGTCACCACTGCCTTGGTGATTACTTATTGAAGGGGCAACGAATTCTCAGTTGAGAAAAAAATGCACCATCGTAAAATGTTAATGGTCTCCCAAGATTTATCCAGGAGTAAACCAAATAACGGACAAGCGCGTGATTCATTTGGTCTGATTGAATTTTAATGTCGATTTAGGAACGATGATTGAGGTAAGTTTTGACAGTGCGAAAAATTAAAGCTCAAATCAAACAGTTATGGAAACAATGATAAAAGAACCTTCTCCAATACCAAAGCAACATCAAGATGTACAACCTGGTCTGGAAAATGAAATGACTCCCAAGCCGATCTATGATAATGACGAGCCGGGCTTGGGGCGATTGAAGGACAAAGTTGCCATTATTACGGGAGGTGATAGTGGCATCGGGCGCGCCGTGGCAATTCAATTTGCAAAGGAAGGAGCCGACGTGGTTGTAGCCTATTTAAATGAACATGAAGATGCAAAGGAGACCGCCGAAGTGATGAAGCGCTACGGTAAGGATGCATTATTAATCGCGACCGACATTGCAGAAGAAAAGAATTGTAAATCAATTATTGATAAGACGCTTGAAAGGTTCGGCAAAATTGATATTGTAGTTAATAATGCCGCAGTCCAGTATGAGCAGCAAAACATAGAAGATATTTCGGGCGAACAGCTTGAGCGGACATTTAAAACAAACATTTTTGCGCAGTTTTACTTATCAAAATATGCAGTTCCGCATCTGAAAGACGGCGGTGTCGCGATCAATACAGCTTCCGTCACGGCTTATAAAGGCAATAGTTTGCTAATGGATTACTCATCCACCAAGGGTGCCATTGTTGCATTTACCAGAAGTTTATCTCAATCGCTGGCTGATCGTGGCATCCGCGTAAACGCCGTTGCGCCGGGACCCGTATGGACACCGTTAATACCCGCTTCATTTTCAGCCGACAAAGTTGAAAAATTCGGTAAAGATATTCCTATGGGGCGGCCGGCTCAACCGATTGAGATTGCCCCTTGTTATGTTTTTCTTGCGTCCAAGGAATCTGCTTTTATAACGGGTCAAGTGCTTCATCCAAATGGTGGATCTATTATCAATACATAGATCGTTCGTCGCCTGCTGCGACGACGCTGAATGCTGTACTTTTCTAGCTCAGCTGATCGCGGCGGGTGGCGGATTTAACAGGAGCACGAAGATACAACTGGACGAAATTTCTTAGGGAAATACAAAGAGCCTGGAAGCTAGGTGGCTTGATAACAAAACCATCTGCTCCCGCCTTGTAGCACCATTGAATTTCGTCCCGGTTGCTGGTCGTTGACAACATACAAATAGTTAAGTTTTTTAAAAGACTATCTTTTCGTATTGAAAGCAGAGTTTCACGACCATTCATAACGGGCATGTTAATGTCCAGGAACACGATGTTAGGAAGTATTTTATGGGCCATTTGCAAACCCTCCATTCCATTGGACGCACGATAAATTGTGGAGTTGGGATAAATTGTTCCAAATGCTTCAGTAAATAACACGATGTCATCCGAATCGTCATCAACAACCAAAATATTCATAACAGATCCTTTTAAGTAAATGATTCTTAACGCTTGTTCAATTTTCAAATTCAAAATTCACTGTGAAACCGGAATGTAAACCGGTCTCACCGTGGACGATACTAAGTTATACTAGCTAATGAATTAAGCTTTGAGGCAGCCATCAATCGATGTAGAACGTTGCAAGATCCCTAATACATCTGTTGGACTATATAGCGTTTCGAAGCATTCAATGTGGAAATATTCCCCCGAGAGTTAGCGACCGTATCTCTAATGTCAACTGCGATGCGTTGACACAAAATTCGTCATCGTTATGGCCAAATGCCATCCGTGGAACTCGGTATTTTTTGAAATTCATACAGATTATACTGTGCTCTGATAAGATAGCGAGAAGTCGAGCCCTGACATGTGTTTCGTCCAAACCCACCAATTGATTATTAACTGTGTTGAATCTCCTCTTCCATTTGTTAGGATATTCATGAATATGAGAATTAGTTTTCCTTTCGCGGGGAAGTTTTTTCTCAGGAACATCTGATTTTTTGTCAGAAGTGTCGATAGAAGCGCTTCTGACAATTTGGTGTAATATTTACGGACGTATAAAAAAAGGGGAGTGATATGGAACGTGAAGAACGAAAACCCATCAAGATTTTTACATGGCATATTCATGGATCGTACCTGTACTATTTGTCGCAAGGGAATTTTGAAATATACCTTCCGGTTAACAAACAAAGGTCAGAGGGTTATATAGGATATGGAACTACTTTTCCATTTGGAAAAAATGTTCATGAAATTCCAGTAGAAGCAGTTGGGGATCTCTCGATCGACTGTATTTTATTTCAGTCTCCCAAAAATTATCTCAACGATCAATACACTCTATTAACGGAAGCACAACGGTCTCTGCCAAAGGTGTATTTGGAGCATGATCCGCCCCAGGGTCACCCCACGAACACAAAGCATTGTGTAAATGACTCATCCGTTACCATTGTCCATGTAACTCATTTTAATAATATGATGTGGGATAACAACGGATGTCCTACGCAAGTAATTTCCCATGGAATTCATATTCCTTCAGTTAAGTACAATGGAGAAATACCCAGAGGTATTGTCATTATCAATAATTTGAAAGATAGGGGACGCAGATTAGGCGTTGATATTTTCCTCGAAGCGCGCAAGCATGTGCCTTTGGATTTAATAGGTATGAATACGGAGGAGGTTGGAGGCTTGGGTGAGGTGCTACATCCCCAACTACCAGCCTTTATTTCGCAATATCGATTTTTATTTAATCCCATTCGTTACACGAGTTTAGGATTAGCAGTTTTAGAGTCTATGATGGTGGGCCTTCCTGTGGTTGGAATGGCAACGACGGAGATGGTGACGGTCATCCAGAATGATGTATCCGGATATATTCATACGGACCTCAACTACTTGATTTCGAAAATGAATATGCTGATCAATGATCGCGAACTTGCTGAACGGGTCGGATCAGCTGGGAAGAAAATTGCCATTAACCAGTTTAACATTAAACGCTTTAATAACGATTGGGAAAATTTGTTAAGAACATTAATTATTAACATCAATGTTGATGCTTCGCCAACGCGTTCGCATTACCATTTTACAATTTAACTATGAAAAGCAAAATAGCATTTATAAGCGAGCACGCTTCGCCGCTTGCAACGATAGGAGGTGTGGACAGCGGAGGACAAAACGTTTACGTTGGTGAGCTAGCGAGACACCTGGTTGAAATTGGTTACAGTATCGATATTTTCACCCGTTGCGACAACGCGGAACTTCCACAAGTTATTAATTGGATTCCAGGGGTAAAAGTAATTCATATTAAGGCGGGTCCATCCGAATTTATTGAAAAGGAAAAGCTGCTTCCCTATATGAGGGAATTCACTGCGAATATGGAATCGTTTATAAAAAGTAATTCGGAAACTTATCGCTTGGTCCATGCAAACTTTTGGATGTCAGCCATGGTAGCAGCTGATATTAAAAGAATTTTCGGAATTCCGTTTATTGTTACTTTCCATGCCCTCGGATTTGTTCGAAAACTTTATCAAGGTGATCAAGATAAATTTCCACCTGAAAGGTTAGAAATCGAAAGGCAAGTTGTTAAGGATGCTGATCACATCATTGCTGAGTGTCCCCAGGACAAGGAGGATCTCATGCAGTACTATCACGCATCAGAGGAAAAGATCACCATTATTCCGTGTGGGTTTAACCCTCACGAGTTTTACCCAATGGATAGATTGTTGGCCCGTATGTTTTTGAAACTCGATCCTTCCGAAAACATTATCCTTCAATTGGGCAGGATGGTTCCCCGGAAAGGTGTGGACAATGTTATCAAAGCATTTGCAAAGACGAGACGAACTGGTATCGCAATGCGATTGCTGATTGTGGGTGGCGAGACAGATGATGCCGATCCGGAGAAGGATCTTGAAATTGGGCGATTACGAAAGCTGGCGGAAGAAGAGGGAGTAAGCGATGCTGTGACGTTTACTGGAAGAAGAAACCGCGCGCTGCTTCGTTTTTACTATGCAGCAGCAGATATATTTGTAACGACTCCCTGGTACGAGCCCTTCGGAATCACACCTCTTGAATCAATGGCGTGTGGCACTCCCGTTATTGGATCTAACGTGGGTGGCATTAAATACAGTGTGGAGGATGGAAAAACGGGATACCTGGTGCCATCATCCGATGACGATGCACTGGCGCAGCGTATGTTTGAGCTCCTTAGCGATCCTTCGCAGCTTTTAAAGATGAAGGAGCAAGCCATTACCCGGGCCAACAGCATGTTCCGGTGGTCTCACGTTGCGTCTACGGCGGCTGCCTTGTATGAACGGATTATTTTTTCCAACGGATCGTATACCGAACGCGAGGAAGAAAAAATCAGAATGGTTGAAAATGCTTTTGTGGATGCGAGTCAGGCGTTTTTGAGGACAAAGCAACTTCTAAGTTTCGGAATCCTTCAAGTCGCGGACACAATAACAGAATGCTTCAGAAATAAAAAGAAACTATTGGTTTGCGGAAATGGTGGTAGCGCCTCTGAAAGCCAGCACCTTGTTGCTGAGTTAGTCGGCCGCTTTGAAATCAGTGATCGTCCGGCATTTCCCGCAATCGCGTTGACAGCAGACAG
>DASQTN010000332.1:0-4456 GCA_035641895.1 Chryseolinea sp.
CCGGGTGACGAAAAATCAGGCAAAAGTGTCCTCCTGGAAAGTGGAGCCGATCTTTTACAAAATAAAGCGCCATTAAAAAAGATAAACACTTATCTCAATGGTTTTCATTTTTATAATGGCAACATCAACGCGCAAATGGAAGCTCATCACTACGTATCGCAATTGAATGACGATGTTCATCAAGCAATAATCTACGATAGTAACGATGAAGACGCAAAGATCATGGGAGTTGAATATATCATCTCAGAAAAACTTTTCAAAACGTTAGATGAAGAAGAAAAGAAGCTGTGGCATTCGCACCACTACGAGGTAAAATCAGGTACACTGATCGCGCCGGGTATTCCGGAACCTGCAGAGAAGGAGTTAATGGAAAAGCTTGTCTCTACGTACGGAAAAACGATTCATACCTGGCATACCGACCAACAAAGAACGTTGCCTCTGGGGTCGCCAATGATAATGATGGGATTTACAAAGGATGGACAGCTTAATACGGAATTACTTTCAGACAGAGATAAAAGATTTAAAATTTCTACTGTAGAAATTAAAAAAGAAAGGGAGGAAATTCCAATGCCAACAGTTGACCCCATGGCCAATGCCTGGGAAAAGGGTGCAAAAAACCTCAGGCAATTTATCATTTCACAAAATGTAGATAGCGCAACACATAAGCACTAAAGAATTACATCAATTGCCAATCGTTGTTCAGAATAAACAGTTGCAGTCGTTATCTTGTCGAGAGATGTAGTTTTCTTCTCATTTTGATATACCGGGTCGGTGAAGTCCACCAGCCGTTGCAATCAAATTGACTGGCAATTTCCGGATTTTTAATTAACGCTTTTAAATAGTCCGTGTATGGTGTTGACACCAGCTTTCCGTCTATGATTTCAAATACACCTCGTTCATATTCGCCGGGATTTTCGGTCAGCAATTTACTCCAGCCATATGTACCGAACATCGCCCAGGCAGTAATCGCTTTGATGTTAACACCTTTCTGAATCAACTTTAAACATGTTTCCCGAATGTAGTTGAACCACGTGATTTGTTCAAGGGGACTACCGTGAATGTGAACTTCAGTAATGGCCATTGGAATCTGATAGCGGTTCCAGCATTCATTGAGTAAAACCGATGGTCCAGAGGCTTCATTATGCTTCACACGAACAGCCTCAATGTCGGCATAGTTGTGCCTGCCGTTCGTCCCGTGAGTGGATACGGGATATCTTTCAAGATCTTCGTCGAGGAAACGTTCCGACGTCAGATAATAATCAAGTCCGATAATGTCTGGCCTGCACGGGTTTTCTAAAAAAAACTCAAGGGTTTTTTGAGGGATCTTCAGCCATAAAAAATAATCCCACATTGAATGTCCCGGCTTAACATACCCGCACAGAAGGTCGTTGGTTAGCCAACGCCTTTCATTTTCGAAGTTGGCCTGGTATCGAAGAGTCGTTGTACTATATGTTTTTCCCAAGTCTTCCGTTTGAATCAGTTTTGCAGCAGGATTTATTTTGCGTATCGCACGCATTGAAAGCACAACAGCCTTCATTTGCCTTAAAAAAAAATGTACGAAGCTTTTTGCATTGCTATGATGCGGATACCATATTCCGTAGAGTCCGCAAAATCGCGCTGTAGTAAGCGGTTCATTGACCGGCGTGAAATATTCGAGGAATGGAAATTTTTGGGCAACACAACTAGCGTACCTTTCCAACTCAAGCGGAAAGCCTTCATCTAACAAAGTTGCGTGAGGAGGCCCGCTTCCGTGATGAACTAAACCCGCAATTGGTTTTATATTATGGTTCATCAACATGTTTAGCTGGCACTCAACCCATGGCCAACTATTACCTTCGCAGTTCCTTTCCCAAATTATAGGGTATCGCAGGGCTTTTATTCCCAGAGAAGCGACCTGATCGATATCCAGCGCTCCCCGCCCATAATGTCCATTATAATGCAGCTGATCGCCGTACTGTTTTTTGATTCGAGTGTATGAGCATTCGATGCCTCCCCATATATCAAGTATGTTGCTTGGCATGCCCGTTTAACTCAAGTTTTACATTTGACTGTGTCAATTTTTCAAAGAGAGCCAGCGACTGCGCAACCACCTGATCCATATTGTAATATTTATAGGTTGCTAATCGGCCCGTGAAAAATGTGTTGGACATACTATCGGCAAGTGATTCATACCTTTTATACAACATCCTGTTTTCGGGACGGGGTATCGGGTAATATGGGTCACCTTCAGCCTTGGGATATTCGTAGACTATTGAAGTTTTTTGGTGAGTCTGCCCGGTTAAGTATTTGAATTCAGTGATCCTGGTATAGGGATGCTCATTCGGAAAATTTATTGTCCCCGTCTTTTGATATACCTCTTTCTCAAAAGTGTCAAACTTGAATTCCAGCGAACGATATGGTAGCCTCCCATAGCAATAGTTGAAATAACTATCAATCGGACCGGTGTAGATCATCCGTTGATATGGTATAAAATCTACAACTTCCTTATAATCGGTATTCAACATGATTTTTATATTTGGATGTGACAGCATATTACGAAACATCGACGTGTAACCGTGTAGCGGCATAGCCTGATAGGTATCTGTAAAATAACGGTCGTCTTTATTCGTGCGGGTTGGCACACGCGCTATAACAGAGGCATCGAGTTCGGAGGGATCCAAATCCCATTGCTTGCGCGTATAGCCCTTAAAAAATTTTTCATATAGTTCCTTGCCAACTTTACTTATGACCACATCTTCCGATGTTCGCACGTAATCGACTTTTTGCGCCTTGGTATTGTAAAAAGCTTCGATCTGATCACAATTTAATTGTAGGCCATACAATGAATTAATCGTCGTCAAATTAATCGGCAGTGGCACTAACTGGCCATCTACACTTGCAAGGACCCGGTGTTCATAGGGTCGCCAAAGGGTAAACGAACTGAGATAATCAAAAACCTTTTTACAATTCGTATGAAAAATATGAGGCCCATACTTGTGAACCAGAATACCGTGATGATTGTAGTAATCATACGCATTGCCTCCAATGTGATCACGCTGTTCAACCAATAACACTTTTTTATTGGCCACTGAAGCCAACCTTTCCGCGAGTACGCTCCCAGCAAACCCCGCTCCCACAATCATATAATCAAACATATGTATCTTTATTTTTTGTTCTTAACTTACTTCTTGAATAGTTTATAGTCTTCTCGATAACTTCGTTCATTCGTTTCCACGTTTTATCCCAGGAGTTTTCAGCCAGGATTTTGTCGACCTTCGCCAGCCATTCTTCATTCTGAATAATATCATTTTCTGCACAAGCGATAAACTCGTCGCTTGTCGATATAAAGTTGACCACCGAACTATAATGACGAACTACGTCTAGGATGGGCGTGGAAATCACTGGCTTACCAGCCGCCAGGTATTCCGGCGTCTTGGTCGGACTTATAAATCGGGTGGAGTCGTTAAGTGCGAATGGCATAATTGCCACATCCCACCCGGCCAAATAGTCTGGAAGATTTTGGTAATTTTTCATTCCCAAATAGTGAATATTTTCAAATCTGGGCAGATCGTTTTCCTCTATTTTTGCTACAGGACCAATGAGGACAAAATGCCAATCTTTTTTGATCAGGGCGATTTCTTTGATTAGTGAAAGGTCCAGGCGTTCGTCGATGACACCATAAAATCCAAAGCGCGGGTGAGGAATTAACGCCTGATCGTGTGGGTCTTCTGAAATTTTTCTTGCCTTAGAAAAATGCTCCAAATCAATACTGCTCGGAAATGGGTAAATATTGGGATGCTGATTTCTTTTTGCCTCATAGAGGCTATATCCCCCAGTGAACACGACGTCCGCCTTTTTCATCAACTGCTTTTCGAGTTGTATTAGGGCCGGTGGCGCAAATTTAAATGCCGACAGTTCATCCATACAGTCATACACCGTCATCGCCGGATGAAGATGATCACTTATCAGCAACGCCATTGGCGTATAATACCAGGTGGCATAGCGTTGTATGTGCATCGTTACAAGAAGGCGTGAAAGAAATTCCCGCTGATGAGCGCGAACACTTTTTTCATCCATTCCTGGCGTAAGGTGAGGCACGATGACCCATAGATTGTCACTTTGCTGCTGAATATCAAACTCCACCCCATTATCAAATACCGGTTCCTCAATAAAAAAAATACGATGCGTTTTTGAGGCACGGCTCATTAAATGTTGAGGCCGTTGATAAACAAAATTCCATCGTAAATGAGAGAAACAAATCAAGTCAATCGCTTCAAAATCATTCATAGTATTTTCAGTTAACGGATCTAAAATGAATTTTAGATCAGGCTCTTAAAGCAATTGAATTCCGTGCCAGGTAGCTGAAACTTTACCTGCACAAAATTTTCCGCGACTTTGAGGCGAAAACATATTACTTGACTTTATTTCGTATGTCTATTTTTAATAATTTTGAAAAAAGCAGGGGCATTCGTTTCTC
>DASQTN010000333.1:0-3346 GCA_035641895.1 Chryseolinea sp.
TTCTTGACAACACCGTATATTCTGCACCTTCGGTTAACGGCGAAATCCCCAATGGAAATTCACAAATTTCCGGAAATTTTACACCTGAAGAAGCGAAAGACTTAGCCAACGTGCTTAAAGCAGGTTCGTTGCCGGCCCCTACTAAAATTGTCGAAGAAGAAATTATCGGTCCTACGTTAGGGGAGGTTGCCCGGAACCAAGGATTGTTTTCAGTAGTCTGTGGGTTAGCATTGGTTGTTATCTTCATGGTTGGATATTATGGAAAGGGCGGAGCAGTTGCTAATTTCTCCTTAGTTTTTAACCTGTTCTTTATTATGGGAATTTTAGCCCAGCTCGATGCTGCGTTAACATTACCTGGTATCGCTGGTATTGTTCTTACAATGGGTATGGCGGTCGATGCGAACGTTATCATTTATGAGCGTGTACGTGAGGAGTTACGTCATGGGCGAAGATTACGTGAGGCTATCGACTTAGGGTTTAAACGGTCCTTTTGGACAATTTTCGATTCAAACATCACAACCTTTTTAACGGCTTTAATGCTCTTTCTATTTGGGCAAGGTGCCGTTAAGGGTTTTGCAATCACTTTGATGGTCGGTATCACAACAACATTTTTTACGGCCGTTTACATTTCTCACGTAGTGATTGATTGGTTGATAGCTAAAAAAGGCGACGAAAGTACTATAAACTTTAAAACAGTAATATCCAATTTCGAGGCATCGAAAGCGAATTTCAATTTCATCGGCAAGCGGAAGATGGCCTACATTTTTTCCGGAACAGTGATTGGAATTGGTATTTTGTTAATAGCTATACAGGGATTTAATTATGGTGTTGATTTTAAAGGTGGCAGAGCATATACGGTAACGTTCCACGATCCTGTTGATGCTACTGAACTAAAAACAGATCTGACTGAGAGCTTTGAAGGTGCTGGTACGGAAGTAAAGAATTTTGGGGGTAATAACGTTGTAAAAGTCACGACGTCATATATCATTGATGATGATGCTGAAACTGCGGACGAGAAAGTAAAGAGTACACTTATCGCCGGCCTCGAAAAATCAACCGGGCTGAAGTATGTTCAGGATGATTCTAAAGTCGACGCAAAACAGTTTACAATCTCAAGTTCTTCCAAGGTTGGTGCGAATGTGGCTGATGATACGAAAGCCGCTTCACTGCAGGCAACGATTCTTTCTTTGATTGCGATATTCATTTATATTTTAATTCGTTTTAGAAAATGGGCCTTCAGCGCTGGCGCCGTTGTCGCTTTGGCTCATGATGCATTATTTGTAATTGCTGCTTTTGCGATCGCAAGAGCTTTGGGAATCGCATTTGAAATCGATCAGGTATTCATCGCGGCAATCCTCACGGTGATCGGTTATTCGATCAACGATACTGTAATTATTTTTGACCGGATTAGGGAGTATATCGCGATGGGAACATCGCATGACAGAGCAAGAATTTTTAACGATGCCATCAATAGCACTTTAAACAGAACGATTATCACGTCGGGAACAGTGCTACTCGTGGTTATTGCTTTGTTGTTTTTTGGTGGTGAAGTATTGCGCGGTTTTTCTTTTGCATTGTTGGTTGGAGTCGTAGCAGGAACATACTCCTCCGTCTTTATGGCCGCTCCTATAGTGCTGGATTTCGACAAGGATAAGGTAAAACCTTCCGAAGCCAAACCTGAGGTTAAAAGAGCCGTCGCTTAAATATTCGAGATATCATTTCAACCAAAAGGCTGCCTAATCGCAGCCTTTTTGTTTTTAGTGATGGAAAAATTATAACCGTGTTTTCAATGCCCGAACCAAAACGTCAAGTGCTTTTTCAAACTGCTGGTTGTTCGGTATAACAAAATCCGCTTTATGCTTTAGTGGCTCAATCAACGATTCATATATCGGCATTACATGGTGATGGTATCGATACAACACATCATCCAAATCGTATCCACGTTCTTCGTTATCACGTCGTATTCTGCGGCTTAATTTCAGATAATCTTTTGCATCAATGAAAATCTTCAGATCAAGTTCCTGCGCAATCTCTTCAAAATATTGAACGAACAACCCTTCAACAATCAAAATCGGTGCTGGCCTGAATTCGAGGGTAGTGAGCGTTACATTGGGTGCGTTAAAAGCGTATTCCTTTTTGAACAGCGGCTCCCCTTTTTTAAGCTTCAAGATATCTTCGTAGAGTTGAACCCGCTCGATCGATTCAGGTAAATCAAAATTTTTTACTCCCCGATCATCGGTCCGTTGCGTGTCGCGAGGTTTATAATAATGATCCTGAGAAATCAAACATACTTCTTCCGGCTTAAAATGGTGAGATAAGGCTTTGATGAAGTAGGTCTTTCCGGAACCACTTCCGCCAGTAATACCAATGGTATAAGGTGCAGGCATAAGATTTAGCAGACACCAAAATACAAATAACTTCTAACGCGCGATAATATGTTTCTTTAAGTAATCGCCCAATTGCTTTACTGCAATTGCCCGGTGGCTCAATGCGCTTTTTTCTTTCAGATTCATTTCGGCATAGGTCTGCGTATAACCCTCTGGAATAAAAATTGGGTCGTAACCAAACCCAAAAATTCCCCGCCGGCGGTCGGTAATGGTGCCATTTACAACGCCTTCGAAGTACAAGGGCTGCTCAGTAAAGCCCATAAGGGTTATCACCGTCCGAAATCTCGCCTGTCGATTTTTTGTGTCGCCTAGTTTGAGCAGTAACCGATCGATATTATCATCGCTATTTTTATGCTCACCGGCATATCGCGCTGAATAAACACCCGGTTCCCCATCAAGGGCTTCTACCTCCAATCCAGTATCATCGGCAAAGCAGGCAACATGGTAATTCTGAAAAACGTATTCCGCTTTTTGCAAAGAATTGCCCTCAAGGGTCGGCCTCGTTTCGGGCAATTCTTCAAAGCAGTTAATTTCTTTTAAGCTTAAAATTTCGAACTCGTCACCGGCAATATCCTTTGCTTCACTTAGCTTGTGATCGTTGTTAGTAGCGAAACAAAGTTTCATGACGGCTAATCAATATTGGTAACTTCTACTTCTATTATCAGATTTGAATTTGCGGGAATAGTCGTTCCAGCGCCATCAGAAGCACCCTCTGCGCCAAATGCATATCCGGACGGAACATAAAAAACGGCTTTAGAACCAACTGACAATCTTTGTAAGCCGATAATCATCCCCATAATATAATCTACCGGCCGGCTATGAAATGTATCCGTTGGAGCTCTTTCCAAGGCGATAATCGTTTTAGTCTCATCGGTTAAAAGTTTGATCGAATACTTAAGCGATAACTTATCGTACCAGGTCGCCAATGGGCCTATGCCTGGCGTTGTGATAACATAACG
>DASQTN010000334.1:0-2493 GCA_035641895.1 Chryseolinea sp.
TTTTCATTTTCTGCTTCCGTTTCGGGTGTTAAAGGTGATGAATATATATCCAATAACGGAGGCAACTGGGATGTCAACTGGGACCCTATCTGGTATTTGCAAACACGCATAGACGACGACGGGTGGACCGCTGAAATGAGAATCCCCTTGAGTCAATTACGATTTGCTGATAAACCTGAACATACCTGGGGTCTTCAGATAGCCCGCCAGCTGTTCAGAAAACAGGAACAATCTACCTGGCAATATATTCCGCCCGACGCAACGGGATGGGTACATCTATTTGGCGAGTTAAGAGGTTTGAGTGGAATAAGGCCACAAAAGCAAGTTGAAATCCAGCCTTATGTTGTAGCTAAAACCGAAACCTTTAAGAAGGATGAAGGCAACCCCTTTGTTACGGGTAAATCGTCAGCTGCCGACGTTGGTCTCGACGCAAAGATTGGGATCACCAGTGACATAACGCTTGACCTGACAGTCAACCCGGATTTTGGCCAGGTCGAAGCGGATCCGTCTCAAGTCAATCTAAGTGCGTTTCGTGTGTTCTTCCAGGAACGAAGGCCGTTTTTTATCGAAGGAAACAGCACATTGAATTTTCCAGTAACGGGTTTCAACAGCAACAATCTTTTTTATTCCCGCCGCATAGGAAGGAACCCGCAATATGGAGTCGAGACTGATCAGAATGATATCGATGACGGTGTCACAGAATATGTGAAACCCAATCCTTATACGACTATCCTTGGTGCGGCAAAACTTACCGGTAAAAATAAAAAAGGATTTTCGTGGGGTATTTTAGAGTCAGTTACTTCTCCTGAGCGTGCTAAAATCGACAGCCTTGGTATACGAAAGTCTGCTATGATTGAGCCAATGACAAATTATCTTGTTGGACGCATGCAGCAGGACATCAATAAAGGAAATACTGTTGTCGGTGGAATGTTTACCAGTACCAACCGAAACCTTTCTGACGCGAATCTCCAGTGGCTTCACAAAGAAGCCTACACCGGTGGCTTGGACGTCGTCCACAATTGGAATAACAGAAAATATTTTGTTAGCGCAAAAACCGTTTTCAGCAACGTCAGAGGCAGCGAGGAAGCCATTACGCTGACGCAAGAGGCACCTGAACGATATTTTCAAAGACCCGATAATCTTCACGCTGATGTTGACACAACACGAAAGTCGTTGACTGGTACTGCCGGTACCGTCGTCTATGGCAAGCGTGGAGGTAAGTTCGTTTATGAAGCAGGGTACACCTGGCTTTCGCCGGAACTGGAGCTTAATGATATCGGCTTCCTTTCACAGACAGATTTGATGACACAATGGACCTGGCTTCAATACAGGATACTCAATCCCGTTGGAATTTTCCGGTCACTCCGTGTTAATGGAGGCCAATCGCTGGGATGGGATTTCGATCGACGTAATACCTCGAAAAGCTACGATGCCAATAGTTCGATGCAGTTTAAAAACTTCTGGTCTCTCAGCACGGGAGCATCTTATTCATCGCACTACATTTCGAATGCCAACCTGCGTGGTGGACCAGCGTTGCGTTATCCCGGCAGTTATAGCTATTGGCTTTGGATATCAACAGACCAGCGGAAAAAACTAAATATTTCCGTCGGGCCAAGGGCGAGCCGTGGACTCGAAGATTATTCAGAAAGCAAAGGCGTTGACGTTTCGGTGAATTATAAGCCGATGAATGCCTTGAGCATTTCCTTGGCCCCAAGCTTTAGCCATAACAAGAATAAAATGCAGTATGTAAATACGGGCACCGTTGCCGACGAAAACCGATATATCGTAGGAGAAATTGATCAAACAACGGCAAGACTTTCCCTGCGTATGACATACATGATTACTCCAAATTTATCGGTGCAGGCGTGGGGACAGCCTTTCGGAACGTCAGGTGAATACAGCAACTTCAAATACATCACGGATGCAAATGCGTCCGATTTTAACAAACGTTTTACAGAAATACCGGAGGAATGGGTCAGTTTGAATGATCAGGATGAAGAGTATGCCATTGATGAAAATAGCGATGGCATCCCTGACTATAAATTCGCAAAACCTGATTTCAATGTCGGGCAATTCCGTTCGAATATGGTCGTCCGTTGGGAATACATTCCTGGATCGACTTTTTTCCTGGTTTGGAGCCAGGACATGAACGGAGAGTTTTATAACCAATCGGGTGGGCTACACGATCGGTATACATTGAATTTTCCGGATAAGGCCCATAATGTTTTCATGCTAAAATATACCTACCGCTTTATTCTCTAAAGTTTTCAAGTGTTGAGGTTCGAGGTGTTGACGTAGTGCAGTCAAATTTTCACTTCATGTAGTATAGGTGCGCCCTGAGATCCGGATCTTCATTAAAAAGTTTTCCATCCCAAATAGGGTTTGACGTTCCGAGGTATACCTTGTCGTTCGCATCGATATGCCAGGAAGATATTCCACGTTTATAGGGAAATATGTTTTCCCACGAATCTCCTTTGTTTATAGACCTCAAGA
>DASQTN010000335.1:0-5357 GCA_035641895.1 Chryseolinea sp.
GACTGATATAAATTTATGATCCTGTCAGGATATATTTTCTGTGTAAGAATTCAATCATAATGACAAACTTTAGCGGTAAAATTCTCCGGACCTTTTCTCTCTAATATCAATGGGCGTCAAATTTGCCGGCAATAACAGAGATGAAATATATAGTTTTGAGAAAATGGATTGCAGGGCTGCTCTTTTTTGTCAGCATCGAAATGACTTCCGCGCAGATTATCCGCGTAGGAGCGAAAGCGGGGCCACAATTGTCTTGGTTTGCCGTTGATGATCCTAAATACAACACAGTAGCAACTGTACGCCCAACAGTCGGGTTTCACGCCGGATTAGTTTTGGCCTTTAAAGTAAAAGACCGGTATTTTCTCAATACCGAACTCCTCTATTCCCAAAAAGGAAAAAATGCTGTGGGTAAAATAGATCCTAATTTAAATGACAAAGTGGTCTACCAGCATATTGATATTCCTGTACTTTTCTCTATGCACTTTAAAGGAAAACTTGCAAAAACGCGACAATTCAAGTGGTATGTCAACGCGGGGCCTACCACAAGTTATTGGCTTGGAGGTAAAGGAGTGATTGAATCCGGTGATTTGATTGAAAACGGCCTTTCCCAATTGAAGTACAAAATAGCTTTTGGTACAAGACCTGATCATAACAACCCCGACATACTCTATCTAAAAGATGTAAAACGTTTGCAATTTGGTATGAGTATAGGTGGTGGGTTATTGCTGGAGCCTGCCAATAAACAAAAAGTGATGATCGACTTCCGTTATGAAATTGGCCATACTCGAATAGGCACTCCGGAGAGTTCACAATTTATGGTTCCTGCCGACTATCAGGATAGTCTGAAAGGTCGTAATAAAGGCATACGGTTATCGTTAGTTTACCTTTTTGAATTTACTTCAGACCATAAAGAAAGAAATAAAGGCAAAAGCACAGCCAACACCAAAGGCTAATCAACTTACCTTGTTCAAATCAAAAGTAGCAAATCCGGAGGGGCGATGCGTTTCTATTTTCGTTCTCGTGCGAGAAGAAGACGGCGCAATTGACAAGATTTTTCAGACGGATAGTTGATAACAGATTTTATGTTTTCGATTATTTTCTTGAACGTGGCACTTGGTTGCGCTTTCTAAGCTTATCTTTCCAACAAATTTCCGTATCGTGTCGACCATTAGAATTTTAGCTGTTGAAGATGATCCATTGTATGCCGAATCATTGAAGATGGTAGTTGAACAGCTCGGATATCAATTAATGGATGTTGTTGATAATTCGGTCGATGCGCTTAACGCGATTCGCCAGGTAGAACCGGACTTGATTTTGATGGACATCGAAATTAACGACACGTTGACCGGAATCGATTTGGCTAAGATGATCAAGCCCCTGACAAGCGCTCCTGTAATTTACGTAACGGCGTTTAAGGATAAAAGCGTCATAGATAAAGCTAAATATACGTCGCCGGCTGGCTTTATCATCAAACCTTATGAACAGGAAAGCTTGCAGGCTGCGATTGAGCTTGCTCTTTTTGCAAAGACTGAAGGAAACTTTAAACCTGCGTCTCGGGCAATAGATTCATTTTACATTCGGGATAATCACCGCCTTGTCAAAATAAACATATCCGAAATTTTAGCAGTAGAAGTAGAAGAGAAATATTGTTATATCATTACTGCTCAAAGGCGATACATTATCAATATCCGTCTAAAGGACTTGTTAAAGCAATTACCCGCTGCCGATTTTATTCAAATCCACCGATCATTTGTGGTGAGGAAATCGGCCATCGAGGAGATCAATAATACATCGAATGAAATTACGTTGGCAGGAAAAAAATCCTTTCCGGTTGGCAAGACCTATCGGGAAACACTTTTGTCGTCATTAAATTACTTGTCGAAGGGATGATTATACCTCCAACACACGAAGCATTATTAAGAGACCCCATGTTTTCCTTCTGGATTGGAACAGCCAGCCCCGAAAACGTTCCAGAAGTTATAAAATGCATGGGCGTGAACCTTGATTATGAAAGGGAACGACTGGCTTGTTTTGCGGCTGTAAGATTTGCAGATAAATCATTAGATAATTTGCAAAAAAATCCAGCCATATCGTTGGTAGGTGCTCATGTCGGTACTTATCAAGGATATCAATATAAAGGAACGTTTATACGATCACGTCCCTGTACAGCAAATGAAGTTGAGTTTCAGAGGCAATATATGGAAGACTTCGCATTGACTTTGAACGGATTTGGATATTCAAAAGAAGGCTTGTACAGGCTTTACTTTTCGCAGCCTTCGCTCGCGATTGAATTTAAAGTTCACGAAGTTTTTGACCAGGCACCAAGACAAGGAACGGGAGAGAAAATAGGAATATAAAAGATGTCCAAAAAAATGATCGGCCCTGAAATGTTACCTTCGCTTCAAGGCGTGATTCCTTCTATCATTGGGACTTGCTCTGCCTCCGGCATCCCTAACGTCACATATATTTCGCAAGTATACTATGTAGACGAATCGCATGTGGCTCTATCTTATCAATTCTTCAATAAGACCATCCGGAACATTCGAGAGAATCCGATATTATGTGTCTATGTTACTTGTCCTGTAACCTATGTGTTGTATAAGTGTATGCTTCGATTCGTTGAATCTCAGTCATCAGGTGAAATCTTTGATGAGATGTCTTTACAATTAGAGGCCATTGCTTCTGCACATCGTAAAACAGGTGTGCTTCGATT
Source organism: Chryseolinea sp. (assembly GCA_035641895.1). Classification (GTDB taxonomy): domain Bacteria; phylum Bacteroidota; class Bacteroidia; order Cytophagales; family Cyclobacteriaceae; genus Chryseolinea. The sequence goes on from DASQTN010000335.1 coordinate 2,714, forward strand.
ACAAGCTGCTGATATATATGAAGTATTATCGGTGGAAAAGATAACTTAGCGCCGAATGGATAACGAAACTGAAAAGCTGTCGGCTCAATTGGAGGATTCGCAGCGGAAGATTCAAATTATGTTTGCCGTTTCTTCTGAGCTGAATAAATTCTTAACCCTGCAGGAAAAGGTTCACGGCATCCTTAAAATTTTGGATGAGCAATTCGGTTTAAAGCATAGTATGATTTTACTCCCGGATAAAGCACAAGAAAAGCTTACAGTCTTTGCCAGCCATGGGTATTCTGAAGATATATCGGGACAGCATGTTCCGTTCGGTCAAGGCCTGATAGGATTAGCAGCCCTTCGAAAAAGAAAAATTAATATAACGGGAATTCGTCGGAAGCAGTATTACGTGAGTATTGCGAGTCCAGAAACAGGATCGCGCGAAAATGTGCTGCCCGGACTCGAAAACGCAGAAAGTCAGGTAGCGATCCCGCTTCTTTCCAACAATGAATTGGTCGCTGTTCTAATGGCAGAGAGTGAAAATTTTTGTGTTTTCTCTCGCGACGATGAAGATTTCCTTGTTACGCTAGCCCAGCCCATGGGAGTATCCATTCTAAACTCTATGCTTTTTGACAACATGGAAGAAAAGATCCGGGATCGTACGGCTGAACTACAAAAACTCGCGCAGACCAAAGAAAAGTTTTTTTCAATAATCAGCCATGACTTAAGAAGTCCGGTAACCTCATTTCATGGAATATCAAAAATGTTCAGGTACTACAATGAACGAGGCGATACAACCAAAATAGATGAGCTTTGTTCCAAAGTGGACTATTCCATTAATAAATTAAATGATCTTTTAGACAACCTTTTGAATTGGTCCTTACAACAGACCAACGGAATAGCATGTCATTTCGAGCGCGTGCAGCTACGTCATTTTATAAATGACGTAGCCGAAATTTATAACGATAGTATTGCTGCGAAATCGATGACCATTGACATTGCTGTCGATGACCATATCTTTATTTGGGGCGACTATCAAACACTCGCTACTATTTTCCGAAACCTCCTTAGCAATGCTATAAAATTCACATCACGCGGAGGGAAAATTTCTATCTCAGCCAAAGTAAAAGATATCTCCGTTGTTATTTATTTGGAGGATAATGGCGTCGGCATTGATAACGAAAACCTTCGCTCGATTTTTGAAATTAAAGAGCGAAGAACAACCCCGGGAACGGAAAAAGAAAAAGGTACAGGTCTTGGTCTTATACTTGTGAAAGAGTTTATCCAGTTAAACAAGGGCACCATATCCATTGAAAGTGAAGCTAAAAAAGGTACCCGAATACTGATTACACTCCCTGCGGCTCCAATTACTTCGTAGGTACCGCGTCTCTCCTTCACAATCGATAAAAGTCTTTAATTTTTCATTCCTGTTTTTCTGACGTTCATTCCAAAAAAGTATTCCTTTCATTGCCTCAGTCCTCTTTAGCCGAATCCAACGCAAGAAAAGCGTCGTAAAGAGATTCATATTGTAACTGTTTCAATAAAAGTAACGGCTACCTATTTTATCTCTTTAATCAAATACCCAACAAATGAAAAAAAAATACTTACTGATCGGTGCAGCATTAACAGCCGGGTTACTGGCTGGATGCATCGGTAAAAATTCTCAGCCAACAACTGAGCAGACAATTCTGCAAAACGAAGAAACACTGATCGAGCGCGGAAAATACTTAGTAACGATTTCTGGATGCAATGATTGTCATTCACCAAAAATAATGTCCGCCCAAGGACCGGAGCCTGATCCCTCGAGACTGCTCTCCGGACATATTCAGGACGAAAAGCTGCCGCCTATGCATACTAACGCGGGAAAAGATGGTTGGGTAAATTTCAATATGAACACTACCGCAGCCGTTGGACCATGGGGTGTCTCATTTGCCGCCAATCTTACACCGGATGAAACAGGTATTGGCACTTGGACCTTCGAGCAGTTTAAAACTGCCATTCAAAAGGGAAAATATAAGGGTCTGGAAGAAAGTCGCATGCTCCTACCACCGATGCCTTGGCAGGTGTATAAGAACATCAAGGAGGATGACCTCAAAGCAATATACGTTTATCTCAAATCCTTACCTCCAATTAACAATCTAGTGCCTCAACCAATTTTATCAACTCCATAACTATGAAAACATCAGTTATATTTTTCATCCTTTTTACGACTGCCCAAGGAATGTCATACAGTCAATTATTCCTTGAGAATGAGAAGGACATTTTCAGCAGTCAACTTTTAAATAACCTAAAGAAAAATGACGCTGAAGCGCTGATGGCACTGTTTCCAACAGTCGAAGAACTTTATACAGTTATGGATGCCAATGCAGGTTTTTATTCAACACGATTATACGAAGCTAAAGCAGCATTAATCACGGATTATGAAAAAGATATTCTGCCTCAGGCGAAGGTTGCTTTTCAACACCTTTTAACACAAGGAAAAGCAAAAGGTATCGATTGGCAGGCAATAGAATCAATTGAGATGATACCGTTGGGCCAACCGCTGAATCCTCGTGTCGTCCATATAAGGTTTTATGCGAGTGACAGAGCATTTAACGTGAAAGTCAAACTATTCACAGACGTAAACGGAGGACACAAACTCACTCAATTCATAAAATTTATC
>DASQTN010000336.1:0-2837 GCA_035641895.1 Chryseolinea sp.
AAATGGTTATCGTTCAGTCCTAATTTTTTTGCTTCTACCAGCGCCGACTTTTTGCCGTTTACTTTTGCAAAGGCATACGTTCTGTTCAAGGCGGTGATTGGCGAATCGTCAAGCAGCATTAACTGATCGTAGAGCTGTAAAACAGCTTGCCACTTTTCTTGCGAATCGGTCATTTGCGTGTTCCAATACGCAATGCCTGCCTCCAGATGGTATTTTGAAAGGTTGTTTCCGCTCGCTGCTTGACTTAAGAAATATCCGCCCTTGCTGATAAAGTCGGAATTCCATAGGGTAACGTCCTGCTCTTGGTATAATATCAGTTCACCTTTTTTCGATATACGGGCATCAAATCGCGAAATGTGAAAGCACATCAACGCCATCAACGCATTTACTTCCGGCTTGTTTGTTGGCCCATTTTCAATCAGCATGGTACATAGTCGTATAGCCTCAAGGCACAAATCTTTTCGCATCGTTTTATTCTGGCTAACGGAATAATATCCCTCGTTGAACAATAAGTAAATGGTTCGCAACACAGTATCCAGACGTCGATCAATATCCACTCCGGTCATGCCGATGTCAATTTTTTCCTCGCGAAGTCTCTCCTTGGCTCGAAATAAGCGTTTATTGATAATTTCCTTATTGGTGAGGAATGCATCTGCAATTTCCTGGATCCCAAAACCGCAAAGTACCCTAAGGGATAGGGCAATTTGGGCTTCCTCTGAAATTGATGGATGACAAATTGCAATCATCATCTGAAGCTGACTGTCATTTATATTTTGTATCGACAAATCAATTTCCCACGCGTCATGGAGCGCGGTATCATTTGCCATCTTGTCGGATATTTTGTTGGCAAACAAAGCAGAGCGCTGTAAGAAATTTCGCGCTTTGTTTTTAGCGACGTAGTATAACCACGCCGTTGGGTTTTCAGGCGGTCCCTGTACGCCCCACGTTTGAGTGGCCGTCAAAAAGGTTTCACTTGCAATATCTTCCGCGGTCTCTAATTGTTCAAATCCAAAGCGCTTCACTAACACTGAAACAATTTTTCTGTACTCGGTCCTGAACAAGTGCGGTATCAGCTCGTCTTTCCTGTTGTCCATCCTAACGGGAATTGTTCGCTTATTACGTTTCGGTATGAACTGAAATTATTTTCCTCACCTCTACGCTGTTCCCTGCGCCGGCGAGGATCGGACAATCTTTTGCAAGGTTAGCAGCCTCATCAAAATCTTTTGCTTTGATAATAATGAATCCTGCAAGCGATTCTTTGATTTCAGCAAAGGGCCCATCAGTGATTATCTGGTTTGATTTTATCACCCTGCCTTCTGTTGAGAGGCCCTTGCCGCCGACGAATTTATTTTGCGCGGCAATCCTGGCAACCCAGTCCTGATACATTTTCATATACACTTGCATTTGCTCCGGAGATGGTTGCGCTTCCTTAGTGATAATATCCAGTCGCATCAGTATTAAATATTCGTCCATTGTTGTTGTAGCCTCGAGGTTTATCTGTTAGCATATTGGTAAGAAAGCAAGATTGCTCCGCTTTTAAAAGCCCGGGTCGACGTCAACTCAAGACCAAGTTGGCGCTTAATGCCTTGAAAGATCGGCGTTCCTTCGCCAAGCGCAACAGGATCTATCATAAACTGAAACGAGTCTATTAATTCGGCGTCAGCGAGCTGTGTTAAAATGCTTCCGCTACCCAGAATAGTCATGTCCTTCTTAGACTTGGTCTTCAATTTCTTTACTTCGTCTACCATATTATCGCTGATGATTTTTGTGTTGTTCCAACTTGCATTTTTCAGCGTTCTCGAAAAGACAATTTTTTCTGCCTTGTTCATACCTTCAGCAACCGCCGGCATGTTTTTGATGGCGTCTTGGGTTGGCCAAAATCCAGCCATCATCTCATACGTTTTGCGTCCAAACAGAATTATGCTGTCAGACTGTGCTCCCTCAGTAGCAAATTCACCCTCTTCCTCGTTTCCATGGTGATGCCAGGATATATCATCGTTCGGCCCCTTGAAATAGCCGTTTAATGTCATGAAATTAAATACGCTTAGTTTACCCATGTTTAATTGGTTTAATGTTGATGAAATTTTTAGAGATAACAATTGCGTTGACAATAATTGGACATCGGCGTACGATTATTTTGGTTATTATGACTGACTTTTAGTTCCAAGACAACTCTATGCGTATAAAACGTAAATATTTTACCTACAAATCTTAAAAATTATGGATGTCCTTCAAGTTTCACTTTTCTCGGCTACACTTTTGACCGGGTTGATTGCAGGATTGTTCTATTCCTATTCATGCTCGGTTAATCTAGGATTGGCTAAGCTTAGGGACGTCGAATACCTTAAAGCCATGAAATCCATAAATAAAGCGATCTTAAATCCCTGGTTTTTCCTGAGCTTCATGGGGTCGCTGGTGGCAATCCCTCTCTCGACGACGCTATATTATTACACCACGGGCATAGATGCTTCATTTTATCTGCTCGTTTCAGCATCAGTAACTTATATTGTAGGAGTCTTTGGTGTCACAATAAGAGGAAATGTTCCCTTGAATGAAGAACTTGATAGCTTTAATATTGAGCAAGCGGCGATACCGGACATCACCTTGAAAAGAACAAGTTTTGAATCACCTTGGAATAAATTTCATTTTGTGCGTAGTATCGCAAATGTGGCTGCGTTTGTGTTCCTTCTGTTTGCAATCATTATAAAATCTTAGCAGCCTTATCACAAACCCTAAAATTGATGCTGATTTTATGGCTGAACAAAAAACAAAACCCACTGCAATATCTGTTCAAAATTTTTTGGACCAAGTACCCGATGAAAGTGTCCGTGACGACT
>DASQTN010000337.1:0-6981 GCA_035641895.1 Chryseolinea sp.
CAGCGCAGGGCTGATGTTCTTTTTCAATGCTCCGACATGACATGGCAAGCTTATAACCGGTGGCCCTACTGGCACTCCATGTACGACGAAGGCCAACAGCCCTGGGTAAATACCAACGGCGCTAGAATCAGCTTCGATCGCCCCTATTCTCTTTATCTCAACGCCCTGCCTATGGACTTCGCTCCGCTGTCAAATGGATCGGGGGAATTTCTCTTATGGGAATTTCCATTAGCATTCTGGCTGGAGAAGGAAGGTTACGATGTTACTTATATATCGGAAACTGATACCCATGCAGACCCAGATGCTTTGTTAAGGACCAAGGCGTATTTATCGGTTGGTCATGATGAATACTGGACCCCCACGATGGTAGCCAATGTAAAACGTGCCCGTGACGAGGGTGTAAATCTCTTGTTCCTCTGCGGCAATTCCGTCGATGGTGTTGTTTATTTAGATAAGTCCTGGGATGGACGCCCAAACCGGATCACCGGCAGATTGCCACAACGCGAGATGAGCGATGAAGAAGAGTTAATGGGTTCGTCATCTTACGGCGTAGGGTATGGCGATATCGTTTGGAAAAACACCGACCATTGGTTGTTTGAGGGCACTGGAATAAAAGCCGGAGACGCGACAAAAGAACTCGTCGGCTGGGAATATCATGGCTTTCCCGTCAAGAAAGATTCCAGTCTTATCGTACTGGGTTCCGGAAAGATTCTTCCGAACAAATTCGCTAGTGAAAATCCAGAGGACCATACCGTTACGATTTATACTGCGCCGAAAGGAAATTTTGTTTTCAATGCCGGAACTTGTTTCTGGAATTTACCGCTTTCAACACCTCCCGGATTTCAAACACCCGTCAACAATCAGGGAGACCTTGGGAAAAAAGTAATCGGCTATGTAAAAGATGACCCTCAGATACAACGCATAACTAAGAATTTATTGGATAGGGCTTTGAACTCCGGCGAATTAGCCACCAAGTCACCAAGGCACTAAGGTTCACGAAAAATCCCGACTATCAACTTTGTGGCCCAAGGCGTTAACGTAACGGCTGGAGAAAGCCGTGGTGAGCCGTGCACTTGTAAATCCGATAAAATTGATTTCCCACTGTAAAGCGGTGATTGAATTACAATGCCTCGCAATACACCACTCTATCTTACCTTCGAATATTCCAGGGCACGCAGTTCGCCCCAATAGATCGATCCATCTTCAAGAAACAATGGGGGCTTATGGTTCACGTTTCCTTCTTCAGACGGAAGTAATGCCCCGGTTTTCAAATCATAAACCGCTTTATACGCTTCCATAGGATGAATTTCTCCTTGCATAGAGTCGACCCAGCCCTGTCCGTCGTAATCGTTTTGGAGCCATTTTCGATTAGTAACTTCATATTCTTCCCCTTCTAATTTTATGAAGATGGTGTCGCGAACAGTTCTCGTTCCCATAACCTCACCCGTCTCCGGATCAATAACATCCACACTGTAGGTGTTTATGTAGGTACCGGGCACTTGATCTGCACCAGGGCGTTCCTTTTCATTAGGATTACACGCAATAATACCTGCAACCAAGAGGATTGCTAAGGTAATTCTGAAAGCCATAATCAATATTAATTTTTCTGGTTTAATAAACCATAGACATTTTTGTAAAAACTTACGGACACCTTGTTTGGACGCATGTCGACACTGGTTAAACCAAACTTAAAGTGGCAATTTGGCCTCAGCGCTTCTCCTGTATTTTAACTCGGTATTCCCTCGGCGCCTGCTTGCCGGAGCCAGCGCAGGCAGGCTAAAAGTCTTTATGCAAGGAACGTTTTATAAAGTTATTTCTCCAAAAACGTTAGTTGCCCGTGTAAAAAAGCTTGGCACTAAGTTTTAACGCAGAGCAAGCTGAGGATAGTCTAAGCAAAAGTATGGATTGTGCTTTTTTGAACTAGTCCTGTAAAATTTCCTCCACACGAGTTCGCGGAGACGGCCAAGCCGCGATCGAAAGGTCCTTCGTAGTAAGATTATGTGATTCTTTCGTGGCTCCAGAAGCGTAGGAAAGAATTTGCCGTGAGACAATGAGGAGAGCCGACCTCTCCTGCGCCCGCTGAATCAGGATCGCGGGAATCAGCCAGGATAAATTTTTAACTCTTACCTGGTCGCCTTATCTTTGCCGCCTTATTAATATATCATGATCTCAGTTGACGCGGTTAGTGTTGAATTTAATGGGTCTGCACTGTTTAGCAACATCACTTTTAACATTAACGAAAACGATAGGATTGCCTTAATGGGCAAAAACGGAGCAGGAAAATCAACACTTTTAAAAATTATTGCCGGAGCAAATAAGCCTACGCGAGGAAAGGTTTCTGCTCCGAGAGACGCTATTATTGCCTATCTGCCTCAGCATTTGCTTACTAAAGACGATGCAACCGTTTTCGAGGAAGCGTCGAAGGCATTTTCCAAGATCCTTGGAATGAAGCAGCAGATGGAGGAACTCAATCGGCAGTTGGAAACCCGGACGGACTACGAGTCGGACGAATATTCGAAGATCATTGAACAAGTATCTGAATTAAGTGAGAAATATTATTCTATCGAAGAAATCAACTTTGATGCAGAGGTAGAAAAGACTTTAATGGGGCTGGGATTTCTGCGATCGGATTTTAGCAGGCCGACTTCTGAATTCAGTGGCGGATGGCGTATGCGCATAGAGTTGGCTAAAATCCTGTTGCAAAAACCGGATCTGATCCTCCTCGATGAGCCTACCAATCACATGGACATCGAGTCGATCCAGTGGCTGGAGGAATTTTTAATCACCAACGCAAAAGCCGTCATCGTGATCAGTCACGATAAAACATTTGTTGATAACCTAACGAATCGTACCATCGAAATAACGATGGGCAGGATATACGATTACAAAACCAATTATTCACATTACCTGGAATTACGAAAGGAGCGTCGGGAGCAACAGCAAAAGCAGTTTGATGATCAGGCAAAACAAATCGCCGACATCCAAGAATTTATTGACCGTTTCAAGGGGACCTATTCAAAGACGTTGCAGGTACAGTCCCGTGTAAAGATGCTCGAGAAGATTGAGATCGTAGAAGTAGATGAAGTAGACACATCCGCTCTCAATTTAAAATTCCCGCCTGCACCAAGGTCAGGTAGCTACCCCGTGATTGTAGATGGGTTAGGAAAAAAATACGGTGATCATATCGTATTTAAGGATGCTACGTTTACGATCGCCCGCGGTGAGAAAGTCGCGTTTGTTGGAAAGAACGGTGAAGGGAAATCCACTCTTGTAAAAGCTATCATGGGCGAAATTGACTTTGATGGAACGTTACAAGTCGGCCATAATTCCATGATCGGGTATTTCGCGCAGAACCAGGCTTCCCTCCTAGAGCAAGAACTGACAGTATTTCAAACTATTGATCAAATCGCGCAAGGAGATATCCGCACTAAAATTAAGGACATTCTTGGCGCGTTTATGTTTAGCGGCGAAACGATCGACAAAAAAGTAAAGATGCTTTCCGGAGGTGAAAGGACCCGTCTCGCGATGATCAAACTGTTGTTACAACCGGTCAATCTGCTAATCCTTGATGAGCCCACGAACCACCTCGACATAAAAACCAAAGACATCCTGAAAGACGCGTTGCGAGCCTTTGATGGTACACTGATTTTAGTTTCCCACGACCGAGATTTCCTCGATGGTCTCGCCAATAAAGTTTTTGAATTTGGAAACAAACGCATTAAAGAACATTTCGAGGATATCACAGGATTTCTCCGTAATAAAAAGATGGAGAACTTGAAGGAAATAGAAAGGAAAGTTTAAAGCAGAAAGCTTAAAGCTTAAAGCTTAAGGCTAAAAGCTAACGCGTGCAAGCTCAAGGTGACTGCGCGTGGTTACACTAGCTTTATGCTTTAAGCTTTCTGCTTTCCGCTAAAAATGAATGGTGTACATCACCACTGGCAGTAACGGCAGCTGGTCAAATGATTCGATCTTGCCTTTGTTTTCGTTATAATAATAGCCTAACTCAGCAGAATTGTTGGTCGCGTTTTGGATATCGAGTTTTAATTCCTGGCTTATCCTCTTGTTGTCTATACGATATGAAACCGCGAAGTTGGCAATGAAAACATTATCGCCTTGTTTTGAAAATGCCTGGTCTTCATAAAAGACAGTTTCACCTTGCGCTATGGATGCGTCCAAATTGATCGGTGTATACCTACGCGCTCCAAGCGAAGAGATCTTCGCATTGATGCCGATAACTTTGTTCTTTTCCTTTTTACTGTTCAGGTTCCATTCTTTTCCCACTAAAATGTTACCAACATAGTTACCGTTGAATAACGTGTTCCTTTCCACGCCATCCATCGCTTTGTATTTTGAATCAAACACCGAAGCAGTTATGAGAAAATAATAATTATCCGCGAAATAACGCTCTAAGGTTATCTCTACGCCCATATTTCGTCCGGTTCCTTCGTTGACAAGCGCGCGGTCTGTAAAGCCTTCCATCTGGTTGATCAGAGAATATGAACTGCCCGCCTTATTCTCAATCGGAATGTTATATAGTTGCTGGTAATAAGCTTCTACTTTGAGGAAAAGGTTTGAAGTCAGCTTATTTTCGTATCCAAGGATATAATGACGGGCTTTGGACAGATCGAGCGATTTGTTAGGCATGCTGGTTGGCCCGTCTTCTGCTGTAATTATACTATAATAATTGGTTAACGATTCCATCTTACCATGAATTCCGAATCCCGCCGTCAATGCCTGGTGGGGATGAAACTGCCATTTCACACTGGCCCGTGGTTCTACTGAAATATCATCATTCATAGAAATTTTTTCCACATGAAACCCACTCACAACCGATACATCTTTCCATGGTCTATATTTCCAACTGACAAAACCCTGGTAATGATCAGCGGTCCCTTTCATGTCCTGTTCACTTACGAATTGACTCGTCTCTTCGTCAAAATAATTACTGTAGAAGTCAAAACTATAACGCGTATAGATTAATCCAGCCTGAACGTTATGCTGTGCATTGAACTTGTGATTAAAGGTACTTGCCGCTTTAAAGGAATTCTTATCCAACTGCATATCATCATTTTGAGTCAGCTCATTTTGCTCGTTCGGTTTGTATCCAAGAAATCCGCTGCCATTTTCTGAAACAGAAATGCTGTTTTGGAGATAGGTCTTTGAACCTAGGGACCAATTCTGGGTTACTCCTATGACACCCATATGCGCCTTGTAATTTCCCTCCTCCAATAGTTTTTCCTCCGTGTCATCCTCAAACTCTTCCTCCTTGATATTGCTTTTACCTCCAAGTCCAAAAAATGAAAAGGTACCCAATGAAGCGGTGGGTACATTTATCTTAAACGACAAATCCTGATATTTCGGAATGCCATCAAAATCAACAAGACCCATGTTGTTGAGCAGCGACAATGTAGAGTAGCGATAATTTACCAGGTACGATGAACCGCCGCCTTTTACGAACGGGCCCTCTATACTTGCATCAGTTCCCAGGATGCCCAGCGAAAAACTATATTCCCGGCGTTCGTTATTTCCATTGCGCAAGCGCATATCAAAAACACCTGAAAGGGCGTTTCCAAATTCGGGTGCAAAAGCACCAGTATAAAATTCCGAATTAGCCAGCATCTGACTATTTAAGGTGTTAATAGGTCCGCCGGTGGCACCTTCATCCGAAAAATGGTTTGGATTTGGAATATCAATTCCCTCCAACCTCCACTGAATTCCTTTAGGAGAATTGCCACGTACGATAATTGAGTTATTTCCGCTTGGATCCGTATCGACACCGGCGTAAGCCGACACCATTCGCGCCGGATCATTAAAGGAGCCTGCATAACGTTTCGTTTCTTCAACGGTGAAAGCTCTTGCACTTGTAAGAGCCATCTCATTCGCAATCTCGGATTTATCTTTATCAGCTTTGATCTCGATCGCTTCCATCATTACCAGTGATTCTTTGAGCACAACGTCCAGCACGGTTTCTTTACCTGAAGTCACCAATATGTTTGGCAGCACTTTATCCTCATATCCGATAAAGGTGATCACGAGCGAAATCCTTCCGACGGGAACATTGTCGATCCTGAAGTTACCATCCGCATCGGTGGTAGATCCAAGCCTGTTGTCAGAATCCAGCACAACGACATTTGCTCCCGGAAGCGAAGTTCGTGATTCCTGATCGACAATTTTTCCCCTCACGGTCTGGGTAAGCGTCTGACTGAACAATTCATTGCCAAGCAATTGGAGGCAGATGAGAACGAAAATAATTCTTGATGTGAATAACATGTTAATAAGGTTAGCGGGGTTGATTTGCAGCTTAGACAACCAGCCGACGATTTACCCTCATGTCATTGCAGAATTTATTTACATAAATAAAAAAGCTCAATGATTGTAACAACAACCATTGAGCCTATGTGTATTTCACCCGTTCCCAGGTTTACCCTTCTAACTTTCTAACAACGGGTGTTTCTGTTTTCTTTTTATACCATCTCCATATCGTGGCACCTAGTCCACCGAGTGCTAATAAGATCAACTTAAAGTTTTTCAGAAGCAGTGCAAAGATTCCTGCCTTTGCCAGGACTTTACCCGCAACGAGTCCGCCAATGGTCCATGCTGCAACTTCATCCAATTCCGGATTAAAATCACCGTACTTATTCCCATCAGAATAACTAAATGAAGCAAGGACCGGCGTAATGTTTTGCTTCACATCGGGCAACTGAATCATCGATGCTACTGCATTCAATACCAATACTCCTTTTCGTCCCAGAATTCTTACGTTATAGTTCAATGTTGTCCCGTCTGTCTCACCAAATTTTATTTCCTTAGCCCAGTGCAATACTTTTTTCTCGCTATCATAATATGGTTTGGCGGCCCAACCGACAATGGCAATTGATTCATATCCATGCTTAGTACGTTCTTCATTTGCTGCTGCGGCATCACTCTGCATTTCATTTAGCAGCTCTTCATAGTCCATATCATCGGCGTCGTCATCCTTCA